>NZ_JBJGZQ010000017.1:0-126017 GCF_054050595.1 Geodermatophilus sp. SYSU D00779 | reverse complement strand
GCGGTGAAGGACCCCGGGGGGGGCGGGGCGGGGGGGCTGGGGGGCGCGGGGGTCGTGGGGGGGGGGGGGGCGGGGCGACCGGGGAGGGGGGCGGGCGAGCGCGCGAGCTCGCCGGGGGACGGAGCGGCCCCGCGACCGCGGCCGACGGGCGCCGGCGAGGGGGACTCGTGAGCAGCGGGACGCTGTGGACGGTGGTCCTCGTCGCGGCCGTGGGCTGCTACCTGCTCAAGCTGGCCGGGCTGTCGGTGCCGGCCGCCTGGGTCGAGCGGCCGTGGGTGACCCGCGTCGTGGCGTTCGTCCCCGCGGCGCTGCTGGCCGCGCTGGTCGCCGTCCAGGCGGCCACGTCCGGGCCGGCGCTGGTGGTCGACGGGCGGCTGGCCGGGCTGGCGGTCGCCGCGCTCGCGCTGGCGCTGCGGGCGCCGTTCATCGTCGTCCTGGTGCTGGCCGGGGCGACCGGTGCGCTGGTGCACGTCCTCGCCGGCTGATCGGCGTACCGGCGCCGCCGCACCCGGTCAGAACAGCCGGTCCGCGCGCTGCTCCAGGTCCAGCAGGAAGCGCTTGCGAGGTAGCCCCCCGCCGAAGCCGACCAGCCTGCCGTCGGCGCCGATCACCCGGTGGCAGGGCACCACGATCGCGATCGGGTTCCTGCCGTTCGCCGCACCGACGGCCTGAGCGCCGCCCGGCTCGCCGACCGCCTCGGCGACGTGCCCGTAGGTGCGGGTCTCGCCGTACGGGATGCGGGTCAGCTGGTCCCACACGGCCAGCTCGAACGGGCTGCCGACGGGCCGCAGGGGCAGCTGGAAGGCGGTCCGCTCGCCGGCGAAGTACTCGGCGAGCTGGCGCGCGACGTCCTCGAACCCCGCGTCGGCCCGCTCGCCGACCGCGTCCGCCTCGAGCGCGCGCGGAGGCGACATCGCCAGCCGCACGAGCGCGCCGTCCTGGTCCCGGACGACGGTCAGCGGGCCGATCGGTGACGGCACCACGGTGTGCGTCCTGCTCATCGTCGACGTCCCCGTGCCCGGTGCACGACTCGGCCCCGGACGTGAGGTCCTCCTCGGGGAGAGACCGTAGAGCGGGGCACCGACAACGACCGGCCGCGCCGACCGGGACCCCTCGTCGACGACGGTGCCTCCGCCGGCTGACCGGCGCGGGCAGGCGGCCCGGCCGGCCGGTCGCACAGGATGCCCGGGTGCAGCCGACCCGCGCCCGCGTGCCCGCGGCGGTCCTGCCGGTCCGCGCGGGCTGGCTCGCCGGCCGTGGTCTCGCCGTCCTGGCCGCGCTGCTCGGCTGACCGCTCAGCAGTCGTCCGGGAAGCGGCGGCGGGAGGCGTCCTCCTGGGCCAGCCGGCGCAGCGCCAGCAGCACCGGCTCGAGCAGCACCGTGTTGACCACCACGAAGCGGACGGCCTCGGCCACGGAGCCGGTCGGCACCGCGGCGACGTCCTGCTCGCCGATCCGGCCGGCCGCCTCGGCGTAGCCGTCCAGCAGCTCGTCGGTGGGGGCGGCGCCGGCGGCGCGCAGTGCCTCGAGGGCGGCGGCGAGCGCGATGAGGGCGGGGGAGTCCTCGGCCACCTGCCACCCCTGGCGCTGCAGGACGGTGCGGGCCTGCCCCAGGTCGGCCGGGCCTTCGGACCCCACGCCGGGCAGTGCCCGGTGGGCGGCGCCCAGGGCTGCGTGCACGGAGGTCCCGGGGGTGTCGACGGCGGCCAGCACCGCGCGGGCCCGGGCGATCGACAGCCCTCCGGGCCCGAGCAGGGCGCGGACCAGCCGCAGCCGCTCCAGGTGCTCCTCGCCGTACCGCGCCCGGGTCGCACCGGTCAGCTCGCCCGCCGGCACGAGCCCCTCGCGCAGGTAGTACTTCACGGTCGCGACCGGGACGCCGGCCCGGCGGGCCAGCTCGGAGATCTGCACGCATCCCCCTCGACATTGGCTAGTGCCACTCTCTAGTGTTGGGCACCAGCACTATCCAACCAGGAGGACGTCATGACACGCATCGCCCGGGGCCGCTGGACCCACACGCACGAGGGGGAGCTCACCGTCTTCCTGATCGGCATGCGCATCAACCGCATCCGGCGGCCGGATGCCTGGCTCCCCGTGCTGGCCGCGATGGGCCCGATGCTCGCCGAGCTCGCGCGGGACCCCGACTCGGGGTTCCTCGGCCACCGCATGACGCTGGGCCGGCGGGGGCCGGTGCTGGTCCAGTACTGGCGCGGTGTCGAGGACCTCTACCGCTACGCCACCGCCACCGATGCCCGGCACCGCCCCGCGTGGACCGCCTTCAACCGGCGCGCCCGCCGCGTCCCCGGTGCGGTCGGGATCTGGCACGAGACCTACCAGGTCGCCCGCGCCGAGAGCATCTACGTCGACCTGCCGGTGCAGGGGCTGGCCGCCGCCACGGGGGTCCGCCAGGTGACCGGCCGGCTGGACCGGGCCGCCGCCCGCCTCGCCGGCTGAAGGAGGACCCCCTGCGGCGCTGCTGGCCCCTCCGCAGGTCCCGCCGCGAGCTCGCGCGCGATGGGGGGCAGAGGGGTCCTCTCTCAGCCGGCCGCCTCGCGGGCCGCGGCCTCCCGCTTCCTCCTGGCCTTCCGCTCCCGCCGCTCGGCCTCCTCGGGGCTCTCCTCGGTCAGCCGGTTGAGCTCGCCGCGGATGAAGTCGCGGGTGGCCAGCTCGCCGATGGCCACCCGCAGCGCGGCCAGCTCGCGGGCCAGGTACTCGGTGTCGGCCCGCGTCTGCGCCGCCCGTGCCCGGTCCTCCTCGGCCTGCACCCGGTCGCGGTCGGCCTGCCGGTTCTGCGCGAGCAGGATCAGCGGCGCGGCGTAGGCGGCCTGGGTGGAGAAGGCCAGGTTGAGCAGGATGAACGGGTAGGGGTCCCACTGCAGCCGGACGGCGAAGACGTTGAGTGCGATCCAGACGACCACGATCACCGTCTGGACGGCGAGGAAGCGCCCGGTGCCCAGGAACCGCGCGATCGCCTCGGCGAACCGGCCGACCGCGTCGGGGTCCAGCCGCAGGAAGTCGCCGAAGCCCCGGGCGCCCCGCGGGACGTCGAGGCGGCGGCCCTCAGCCACGGCGGGCCCGCTCGCGCCAGTTCTCGGGCAGCAGGTGGTCGAGGACGTCGTCCACGCTCACCGCGCCGACGAGCCGGCCCTGGGCGTCGACGACCGGGGCGGCGACCAGGTTGTAGGTGGCGAAGTACTGGGTCACCTCGGCCAGCGGCGCCTCCGGCCGCAGCGGCTCGAGGTCGTCGAGCACCCCGCTGACCAGGGTGGACGGCGGTTCGCGCAGCAGCCCCTGGATGTGCGCCAGGCCCAGGTACCGGCCGGTGGGGGTGGCCGACGGCGGTCGGCAGACGTAGACCTGGCTGGCCAGCGCGGGGCTCAGGGCGGGCTCGCGGACCCGGGCGAGGGCCTCGGCGATCGTGGCGTCCGGGGTGAGGATCACCGGCTCGCTGGTCATGATGCCGCCGGCGGTGTCCTCGGAGTACTTCAGCAGCTGGCGCACCGGCTCGGCCTCGTCGGGCTCCATGAGCTCCAGCAGCCGGTTGCGGTCGACGTTGGAGAGCTCGGCGAGCAGGTCCGCGGCGTCGTCGGGGTCCATGACCTCCAGGACGTCGGCCGCCCGCTTCTCCTCCAGCGTGCCGAGGATGGTGATCTGGTCGGCCTCGGGCAGCTCGCCGAGCACGTCGGCCAGGCGCTCGTCGTCGAGGGCCTCGGCGACCTCGTGCCGCCGCTTGATCGGCAGGTCCTGCAGCGCGTGGGCGACGTCGGCGGCGTTGAGCTCGCGGAAGGTGGCGATCAGCGTCTCGGCGCCCTGCCCGGTCTGCGGCAGGGCCAGCCCGGTCACCTCGTCCCAGGCCAGCTGGTGCAGCTGCCCGCGCCGGCCCAGGCGGCCCGGCTCCTGGACGGCGAGCCGGGAGAGCACCCAGTCGCCGGTGCGGGTCTGCTCGATGCCGGCGTCGACGACGGTGGCCGGCCGGCCGGACTCCGCGACCTGCACCCGGCGGTCGAGCAGCTCGCCGAGCACCAGCGTCTCGCCGCGCCGCTGCTCGAAGCGCTTGAGGTTCAGCGTGCCGGTGGAGAGCACGACCGAGCCGGGGTCCAGCGCGGTCACCCGGCCCATCGGCACGAAGATGCGGCGGCGGGCGACCACCTCGACGACCAGGCCCAGCACGCGCGGCGCCGCCGTCCCCACGCGCAGCGCCACCACCACGTCGCGGACCTTGCCGACGCGGTCGCCGTTGGGGTCGAAGACGGGCAGCCCGGCGAGCCGGGAGACGTACGCCCTGGTCGCCGTGGTCACGGGTCCTGAGGCTACCGTCGAGCCGTGGCCGCCCCAGGAGAGCTGGACTACGAGGTCGTCGACGTCTTCGCGCCGCGCGCCTTCGCCGGCAACCCGCTGGCCGTGGTGTTCGACGCCGACGAACTCTCCACCGAGCAGTGCCAGGCGCTGGCCGACGAGTTCCACCTGTCGGAGACGTCGTTCCTCTCGGCACCGACCGAGCCGGGCGCCGACTACCGGGTGCGCATCTTCACCCCGTACGCCGAGCTGCCCTTCGCCGGGCACCCGAGCGTGGGCGCGGCCGCCGCGCTGGTCCGCGCCGGCCGGCTGCCCGCCGGCACGCTGCGCCAGGAGTGCGGCGCCGGTGTCCTCGACGTGGTCGTCGACGACGACGGCGCGACGCTGTCCGGCGGCCGCCCCACCCTGGAGGACGGCCCCGACCCGGCCGCGCTCGCCGAGGCCCTGGGGCTCTCCGGCGCCGACGCCGTGGGGCTGCCGGCGCACGTCGCCGGCTGCGGCCTGCCCTTCGCCTTTCTCGCCGTCCGCCCCGAGGTGGTGGACGGCGCCGCGCCGGACCCCGCGCTGCTCGGCGAGCACGGCGTGGGGGAGGGCGTCTCGGTGCTCTCCTGGGACGGCGCGACCGCCACCGCCCGCGCCCGCGTCTTCGCCGCCGACCTGGCCTGGGGCGAGGACCCCGCGACCGGCTCGGCCGCCCTCGGCACCGGCGTCTGGCTGGTCGCCAGCGGTCTGCTCGCGCCGGAAGGGACGTCGTCCTACGCCGTGCACCAGGGCGAGGCGATGGGCCGGCCCTCGGTGCTGTCCTGCACGGTCACGGCCTCCGGCGGCCGGGCGGTCGCGGCCACCGTCCGGGGCGCGGTCGTGCCGGTCGCCCGCGGCCGCATCCGGACACCGCTCTGAGCGCCCCGGCGTCCGCCGTCTGGGCGCTGCACCGGCCCGGCGGGCGGGACGTCGCGATCATGGCGGTGGCCGTCACCGGCATCTCGTTGTCCGCGCCGCTGACCACGATGCTGGCCGCGCCGATGCTGGCGCTGGCCTTCTGGCGCAACGTCGGCGGCGCGGCGGCCCTGCTGCCGGTGCTGCTGCTGCGCGAGCGGTCGGTGCTGGCCGGGCTGCGGCCGCGCGACCTGGCCAGCTCGGTGGTCGCCGGGCTCTTCCTCGCCGCGCACTTCGCCGCCTGGCTGCCCAGCCTGTCGATGACGACGGTCGCCGCCTCCACCGCGCTGGTCACCACCACCCCGGTCTGGACGGCGCTGGCCGCCCGCCTCAGCGGGGTGCGGCTGCCCGCGGTGACGTGGCCGGGCCTGGTGCTCGCAGTGCTCGGCGTCGCGCTGATCGCCGGGGTGGACGTCACGGTGAGCCTGGAGGCCCTCGCCGGCGACGGGCTGGCGCTGCTCGGCGCGGTCTGCGCCGGCGGGTACGTGCTGGCCGGGGCGCGAGCGCGGCAGCGGCTGTCGACCTCGGCGTACGCGGTGGTCTGCTATTCGGTGTGCGCGGCGGCGATCGCGGTCGCCGCGGTCGCCGTCGGCAACCCGCTCGTCGGCTTCGCCGCCCGGGACTGGGTGCTCATCGCCGCCATCACGGTCTGCGCCCAGCTGCTCGGGCACACGCTGTTCAACCTGCTGCTGTCCTCGGTGGGCCCGACGATGGTCAGCCTGGTGATCCTGCTCGAGGTGCCCGGCGCGCTGCTGTTCGCGCTGGTGCTGCTGCAGCAGGTGCCGCCGTTGCTCGCGCTGCCCGGCGTGGCGCTGGTCGTCGTCGGCGTCGGCCTGGTCGTGCGGGCCAGCCGCCCGGCGGGCCTGGCCGAGCCGGGCACCTGAGGCCCTCCGAGGCCGCCCCGGACCGTCGTTACCCTCCGGTGGACCCGACTGCGATCAAGCTGTGTCTCCCGCCCGCCCCACCACCCCGGAGGACCCGTGGCCGAGCTCCGATCCCGCCGTTCCAACCTCGCCGTCCCCGGCAGCAACCCGCGCTTCCTGGAGAAGGCCAAGGGCCTCGCCGCCGACCAGGTGTTCCTCGACCTCGAGGACGCCTGCGCGCCGCTGGCCAAGCCCGGTGCCCGCAAGAACATCGTCGCGGCGCTCAACGAGGGCGGCTGGGGCGACAAGATCCGCACCGTCCGGGTCAACGACTGGACCACGGAGTGGACCTTCACCGACGTCATCGAGGTCGTCGGCGGCGCCGGGGGGAACCTCGACTGCATCATGCTGCCCAAGGTCGCCGACGCCGCCCAGGTGCAGGCGCTGGACATGCTGCTGACCCAGGTCGAGAAGGCCCACGGCCTGGAGGTCGGCCGGATCGGCATCGAGGCGCAGATCGAGACCGCGCAGGGCCTGATCAACGTCAACTCCATCGCGTTCGCCAGCCCGCGGATCGAGACGATCATCTTCGGCCCGGCCGACTTCATGGCCAGCATCAACATGAAGTCCCTCGTGGTCGGCGCCCTGCACCCGGACTACGCCGGCGACCCCTTCCACTACATCCTCATGCAGATCCTCATGGCCGCCCGCGCCCGCGGCGTGCAGGCCATCGACGGCCCCTTCCTGCAGGTGCGCGACGTCGACGCCTTCCGCGAGGTCGCCAAGCGGTCGGCCGTCCTCGGGTTCGACGGCAAGTGGGTGCTGCACCCCGGCCAGGTCGACGCGGCCAACGAGATCTACTCGCCGTCCCAGGCCGACTACGACCACGCCGAGCTCATCCTCGACGCCTACGAGTGGGCGACCTCGGAGGCCGGTGGCAAGAAGGGCTCGGCGATGCTCGGCGACGAGATGATCGACGAGGCCAGCCGCAAGATGGCGCTGGTGATCGCCGGCAAGGGCCGCGCCGCGGGCATGCAGCGCACCTCGACCTTCACCCCGCCGGAGTAGGAGGACCGCGCTGCCCCCCACCGCTCGCACGCTCGCGGCGGGACCCTGCAGCGGGGCCGCCGTCGTCCCTCACGGGGCGAAGGCGCCCGAGGAGCCGGCGGCGGCCAGCGCGAGGAAGAAGAACACGAAGGCGAGCACGGCCAGCGCGGTGCCGATGCCGCCGATGATGATCCCGGCCAGCGCCAGGCCCTCGCCCTGCTCGCCGGTCTGGCGCATCTGCCGGCGGGCCACGATGCCGAGCACCAACCCGACCGGGCTGAAGACGAACGCCATCACCAGCGACAGGATCGCCAGCGTGTTGGTCGGCCGCGGGTAGACGTAGCCCGGCGGGAGCCCGTAGCCGGGCACGCCGTAGCCGGGCTGGCCGCCGTACCCGGGCGGCGGGCCGTACGCGGGCTGGCCGTAGGGCGGCTGGCCGCCGTACCCCGGCTGGCTGCCGAACCCGGGCGGTGCGCCGTACTCCGGCTGGCCGGCGGCCCCGTGCTGAGCCGTCGCGCCGGCACCCGTCGAGCCGGGCCCACCGTAGGAGGGCAGCGGCGGGTGACCGGGCTGCCGCGGGGCCTCGCCGCCGGGGGACGGCGCGGGGTCGGGGCCGGCGCGGTGGGCGTCGTCCTGCGTCATCGTCGTCCTCCGGCGGTCGGGGCTGGTCGTGCGAACGCTAGACGCGCGGGGCCCCGGAGGGTGAGCAGCCACACACGGACGCCGTACGAGGGTGGCCCATACTCACCGGTAACCCGGACACCGGAGTCCCCGGAGGAGCGACGCGATGACCCGCCTGGCGCAGACCGCCGACCTGACCGACATCCAGCAGGAGATCATCTCGACGGTCAGGACCTTCGTCGACAAGGAGATCATCCCGCACGCGCAGGAACTCGAGCACGCCGACGAGTACCCGACCGAGATCGTCGAGGGCTTGAAGGAGCTCGGCATCTTCGGGCTCATGATCCCCGAGGAGTACGGCGGCCTGGGCGAGTCGCTGCTGACCTACGCGCTGGTGGTCGAGGAGATCGCCCGCGGCTGGATGAGCGTCTCCGGCGTCATCAACACCCACTTCATCGTCGCCTACATGCTGCTCCAGCACGGCACGGCCGAGCAGAGGGAGCGCCTGCTGCCGCGGATGGCCACCGGTGAGGTGCGCGGCGCGTTCTCGATGTCCGAGCCGGGGCTGGGCTCCGACGTCGCCGGCATCCGCACCAAGGCGGTCCGGCAGGCCGACGGCGACTACGTCATCGACGGCCAGAAGATGTGGCTGACCAACGGCGGGTCCTCCACCCTGGTCGCCGCGCTGGTGCGCACCGACGAGGGTGCGGAGAAGGCGCACCAGAACCTGACGACCTTCCTGGTCGAGAAGCCGGCCGGCTTCGGCGAGGTCGTCCCCGGGCTCACCATCCCCGGCAAGATCGACAAGATGGGCTACAAGGGCGTCGACACCACCGAGCTGGTGTTCGACGGCTTCCGGATCGGCGCCGACGCGGTCCTCGGCGGGGTGCCCGGCCGGGGCTTCGCGCAGATGATGGACGGCGTCGAGGTCGGCCGGGTCAACGTCGCCGCGCGCGCCTGCGGCATCTCGATCCGCGCCTTCGAGCTGGCCATCGCCTACGCCCAGCAGCGGGAGACCTTCGGCAAGCCGATCGCCCAGCACCAGGCGATCGCCTTCCAGCTCGCCGAGATGGCGACCAAGGTCGAGGCCGCGCACGCGATGATGGTGCGGGCCGCGCGGCTCAAGGACGCCGGCCAGCGCAACGACGTCGAGGCCGGCATGGCCAAGCTGCTGGCCAGCGAGTACTGCGCCGAGGTGACCACCGCGTCCTTCCGGATCCACGGCGGCTACGGCTACTCCAAGGAGTACGAGATCGAGCGGCTCATGCGCGAGGCGCCGTTCCTGCTCATCGGCGAGGGCACCAGCGAGATCCAGAAGACGATCATCAGCCGCGGCCTGCTCAAGGAGTACGCGCTCAAGCGCTGAGGCCCCTCACGACCGCGGCCCCGGCGTCCCCTCGACGGAGCGGACGCCGGGGCCGCGGTGCGTCCGGCGGGACCTCTCCCGCTGCCCACGATGCGGGGCAGGGGGAGAGGTCGCCGGGGGTCCTTCCTCAGCCCTCCTCGTCGGCGGGCTCGTCGAAGGTGACCTCGACCTGCTGGACGCCGAGCGAGCGGGCCAGGCCGGTCAGCATGTCGCGGGTGTTGGCCTCGGCGCGCTCGCGCAGGTCGCTCTGCGCGGCCGCGGTGGCCAGCCGGTCCTGGGCCAGCGCGTACAGCTCGCTGTCGTCGACCGGGTTGTCGCCGAGGGCGTCCCCGACCCGCTCGACCAGCCCGCGGTCGCGGTCGAGCACGCGGCTCGCCGCCGGGTCGATGCGCACCTCGCCCAGCCGCGGGGCGGGCAGCGCGATGGTCGCCGAGGTGCCGTCGGGGGACAGGGTGACCCGGCCGGTGTCCAGGCCCGCGAAGTCGACGTAGGCGTCGGCGGTGCCGGTGGCCAGGAAGCTCACCGACTCGCCGCTGATCACCGAGGGGACGTAGCGGGTGTCCACCTCGCGCTCGACGACGACCTGGAAGGTGCCGGTCGCGGCGTGGTACTCGGAGAGGTCCTCGAGGGCCAGCATCAGCGGGGGAGTGCTGGTGTCGACGACGTCCTGGCCGAACGGCCGGTCGGGCAGCCAGTCGGCCACCTGGAAGCCGGCGGGCACGAGCAGCGCCAGGCCGATCCCGGCCGCCACCAGCCTCGGGCGGAGGCGACGCCGCCGGCGCGGGGCCGGGTCGAGCGAGACGGGGCGGGACGGCAGCAGCGTGGGCATGCTCGGCCTCTCGGGTCGGGGGCGGGCGTGCGGTGCTCTGACCGTTCAGCGACCGGCCGGCGCGCGCCATTCCCGACACGCCTGCGGCACCCCCGCGGGACACGGCCGGCCGGCGTCGACGAGGCTCTCGGACATGAGAGCTGTCGGGGTGACCGAGTTCGGGGGGCCGGAGGCCCTGCACGTCGTCGACGTCCCGCCGGAACCGCTGGGGCCGGGACAGCTGCGGCTGCGGGTGACCGCGGCGGCGGTCAGCCCGACCGACACGCACCTGCGCGAGGGCGCCTACGCCGGGCGGGACCCGGTGCAGCAGTTCCCCTACGTGCCGGGGATGGACGCCGCCGGGGTGCTCGCCGAGATCGGCCCGGACACCGACACCGACCTGCAGGTGGGCGACCGGGTGATGGCCGTCGTCGTCCCCTCGGGTGCGCACGGCGCCTACCGCGAGGACCTGGTGCTGCCGGCCGGCTCGGTGGTCCGCGCGCCGGCCGGCAGCACCGACGCCGAGGCCTCGACCCTGCCGATGAACGGGCTCACCGCGCGGCTGGCGCTGGACCTCATGGGGCTGCAGCCGGGCCAGGTGCTGGCGGTGACCGGCGCGGCCGGGGCGTTCGGCGGTTACGTCGTCCAGCTGGGCAGGGCGGACGGGCTGACCGTGGTCGCCGACGCGTCCGAGGCCGACGAGCAGCTGGTGCGCGAGCTGGGTGCCGACGTGGTCGTCCGCCGGGGGGACGACGTCGCCGCGCGGATCCGCGAGCAGTTCCCCGAGGGCGTCGACGGGCTGGCCGACGGCGCGGTGCAGGACGCGCTGGTGCTGCCCGCGGTGCGCGACGGCGGCGCGGTGGCGACCGTGCGCGGCTACCGGGGCACCGGCGAGCGCGGCCTGCGGGTGCACCCGACGCTGGTGCGGCGGGTGGCGGAGGACCGGGCGGCGCTGGACCGGCTGCGGCAGCAGGCCGAGGACGGCGTGCTGACCCTCCGCGTGGCCGACGTGCTGCCCGCCGAGCAGGCCGCCGAGGCGCACCGGCGGCTGGCGCGCGGCGGCGTCCGCGGACGGCTGGTGCTCACCTTCTGAGGTCGGGGTCCCGCGGTGGCGGGAGGCCGTCCCGTCCTGCCAGGGTGGGGGCGGTCCCGGGCAGCGGAGCCCGGCGTGGTGCGGAGGTGTGGCAGATGGTGCACAGACTCGTCGTCAGCTACGGACAGCCCGGCGACCCGGCGGCGTTCGACGCGTACTACCGCGACACGCACGTCCCGCTGGCCACGAAGCTGCCCGGCCTGGTGCGGTACACCCTCGGCCACCCGCAGCCCCTGGACCCGTCGCAGCCCGCGCCGTACCTGGTGGCGGAGCTCGACTTCGAGTCCGAGCAGGAGATGGGTGCCGCGTTCAACTCCGCGGAGGGCAAGGCGGCCGCCGACGACGTCGCCAACTTCGCCACCGGCGGCGCGACCATGACGCACTACGAGGTGGACGAGGTGCACGCCGCCCGGTGAACGGCGCCCAGGCACTCATCCGCACCCTCGTCGGCGCGGGCGTCGACGTCTGCTTCGCCAACCCCGGCACGTCGGAGATGCACTTCGTCGCGGCACTCGACGACGTCCCCGAGATGCGCGGCGTCCTGACGCTGTTCGAGGGCGTCGCGACCGGCGCCGCGGACGGCTACGCGCGCATGGCCGGGAAGCCGGCGGCCACGCTGCTGCACCTGGGCCCGGGGCTGGGCAACGGCCTGGCCAACCTGCACAACGCCCGCCGCGGCCGCGCGCCGGTGGTCAACGTGGTCGGCGACCACGCCCGCTCGCACAAGCGGCTGGACGCACCGCTGGAGTCCGACCTCGACGCCCTGGCCGGCGCGGTGTCGGGCTGGCTGCGCCGCTCGCTCTCGCCGGCCGACGTCGCCGCCGACGCCGCCGAGGCGGTCGCCGAGTCGGCCCGCCGCGGTATCGCCACGCTGGTGCTGCCCGCCGACGTCTCGTGGGAGGACGGCGCCGAGCCGGCCGAGCCGCAGCCGGCGCGCCCGGCTCCGCAGGTGGCGCCGCCGGTGGTGGACGACGTGGCCGCGGTGCTGCGCTCCGGCGAGCCCACCGTGCTGTTCCTCGGCGGGGACGTCGTCGCCAGCGAGGAGGCGCTGCTGGCCGCCGGGCAGGTCGCCGCGGGAACCGGCGCGCGGCTGGTGGCCGAGACGTTCTCGGCGCGGGCGGTGCGCGGCGCCGGTCTGCCCGACCTCCCCAAGCTGCCCTACCCGCCGGAGATGGCGATCGCCGCGCTGGCCGGCACCCGCCACCTGGTGCTGGCCGGGGCCACCTCGCCGGTGCACTTCTTCGGCTACCCGGGGGTGCCCGGGACGCCGGTGCCCGAGGACTGCACGGTGCACGTGCTGTCCGCGCCCGGTGAGGACGGCGTCGCGGCGGTGCGGGCGCTGGCCGAGGTCGCCGCACCGGGCGTGCGCGCCGAGGTGCTGGAGGCCTCGCGGCCCGAGCTGCCGACCGGCGAGCTGACGCCGCGGGCGATGTCGGCCGTCGTCGGGGCGCTGCTGCCGGAGCGGGCGATCGTGGTCGACGAGGTGCTGACCTCCGGGGTCGGGCTGGCCGAGCTGACCGCCGGGGCGCCGCGGCACGACTGGCTGGGGCTGACCGGCGGTGCGATCGGCGACGGGCTGCCCATGGCCGTGGGCGCCGCGGTGGCCTGCCCGGACCGGCCGGTGCTCGCGCTGCAGGCCGACGGCAGCGCGATGTACACGATCCAGGCGCTGTGGACGATGGCCCGCGAGCAGCTCGACGTCACCGTCGTCGTCTGCGACAACGGCTCCTACGCGATCCTGGAGCACGAGCTGTCGCGGGTGGGTGCGGCCGAGGACGGCAAGCGCGCCGGCGAGCTGCTGCACCTGGGCGGGCCGTCGCTGGACTTCGTCGCGCTGGCCACCGGCATGGGGGTGCCCGCGACCCGGGCCACGACCGCCGAGGAGCTGGCCGAGCAGCTGCGCGCGGCGCTGGCCGCCCCGGGTCCGCACCTGGTCGACGCGGTGCTGCCCGGCCGCAGGTGAGGTGGTCGCGCGGGGCCCGGTGCGGCGCCTGGTCCGCGCGGGCGTCGTCGTCGCCGTCGTCCTGGTCGTGCTGAGCGGTCTGCTGTGGGGGCTGCAGCGGCGGCTCGTCTACTTCCCCGACGACGGCCCGGTGCCCGCGGCGGCCGCGGTGCTGCCCGGTGCGAGGGACGTCGTCCTGGAGACCTCGGACGGGCTGCGGCTGGGGGGCTGGTTCGTGCCCGGCCCCGACCCGGGGGCACCCGCCGTGCTGGTGGCCAACGGCAACGGCGGGCACCGCGGGCTGCGGGCGCCGCTGGCCGCGGCGCTGGCCGGGAGGGGGCTGGCGGTGCTGCTGTTCGACTACCGCGGCTACGGCGGCAACCCCGGCAGTCCGAGCGAGGAGGGGCTGGCGCGGGACGTGCGCGCCGCCCGCGCCTCCCTGCTGGAGGAGGCCGGGGTGCCGCCGGACCGGGTGCTCTACCTCGGCGAGAGCCTGGGCGCGGCCGTCGTCACCGAGCTGGCGACCGAGCACCCGCCGGCCGGGCTGGTGCTGCGCTCGCCGTTCGTCGACCTCGCCGCCGTCGGCGCCGAGCACTACCCGTTCCTGCCGGTGCGCGCGCTGCTGCGCGACCGGTACCCGGTGGCGGAGCGGGTCGCGACGATCCGGGTGCCGACCACGGTGGTGCTGGGCGGAGCCGACTCGATCGTGCCGCCGGCGCAGAGCCGCGCCGTCGCCGCGGCGGCGGCCGGCCTGCACCGGCTGGTGGAGGTCCCCGGCGCCGACCACAACGACCGCGTGCTGTTGGACGGCGACGCGCTCGTGGACGCGGTCGTGGAGCTGGCCGGCCGCTGACGAGGCCGGTCCCCTCAGGTGGTCGCGCGGTAGAGGGTGTACCGGCCGACCCAGCGGTGGACGTCGGAGCCGGTCTCCACGACCTCGGCGAAGCCGGCCCGGCGGAGCAGGCCCGGGACGTCGTCGACGGCGTGCTCCCGGGTGAACCGGTGCCGGTGACCGGAGTCGCCGGACCCACCGACGTCCACCAGGTGCAGCGCACCCCCGGGCCGCAGGACCCGGAGCACCTCGCGCATGGCCGGCTCCCGCTCGCCGTCCGGCACGTGGTGCAGCATGAACGAGGACAGGACGACGTCCACGCTGTCGTCGGCGTAGGGCAGCTCCTCGGCGTGGCCGCGGTCGAGCTGGACGGTCAGCCCGCGGCGGCGGGCCTTGCGGTGGGCGCGGGCGAGCGCGGCGAGGTCGGGGTCGAGTCCGACGACGACCGCCGCGGGCTGGTCCCGCTTGGCCGCGAGCAGCAGATCGCCGGTGCCGCAACCGATCTCCAGCACGCGCTGGCCGGGCCGGAGGCCGGCCTGGTCGAGCAGCTGCCGGCGGATCCGCCGCACGCCGAGCAGCCGGTTCAGCGGGTCGTAGAGGGGCAGCAGCCACGCGTGCCGCATCCCGGGCAGGAAGTCGCGCTCGCCGCCGGTCACCGCCGTCCGCGTGCCCGTGCTGCCGGTCGTGCCACCCATGCCGACCTCCTCCGTCGTGCACGATGTTCCGGTCGTCACCGCTACTCTCGGCGGCCACGGGCGTGACGACAAGGGCGGGACATCGGTCGCGATGGGACCATCTTCGGGACCTCGGCGGCCCGTCGGCCGGCCGCTGACCGGGCGCCGGGTCGACGGTGCGCCGGTCTACGGGTACGAACGGGTCGCGGGGCGGCCGCCGGTGACCGTCACCGGCCACGGGGGGACCCGCGGGCCCGCCGGGGGCCGGCTGCACGGGGCGCACGCGCACGACTTCCTCGTGCTGAGCCTGGTCGAGCGGGGCGCCGGGCGGCTGTGCCTGGACGGCCGGTGGTGGGAGGTCACCACCGGGGAGCTCCTCGTGGTCGCTCCGGGGGAGGTGGTGACCCCGGAGTGGAGCGGGGACGCGGCCGAGGCGGCGGTGTGGTCGGCCCTCTTCCCGCCGGACGCGGTGGAGCGGCGCAGCCCCGGCTCGTTCGGGTCCTGGCGGGCACACCCGCTGCTGTTCCCGTTCGTCGGCCACCGGGCCGGTGGGGTCCAGCGGCTGTCGGTGCCCGAGGCGGACCGGCCCGCGTGGGCACGGCGGTTCGCCGAGCTGGACCGCGAGCTGGAGGAGCGGCGGGAGGGGTACGCCGAGGCCGCGCTGGCCCGGCTGACCCTGCTGCTGGTGGAGCTGGCCCGGCTGGCGGCCGACGTCCCGGGCTCCCTGCGGCTGCGCGACGACCCGCTGCTGGCCGCGGTCTTCGACGTCATCGAGCGCCGGTACGCCGAGCCGATCTCGTTGCGCGAGGTGGCCGACGCGGTGGGGCTGTCCGCGGGGCACCTGACGACGGTGGTCGGCCGGCGCACGGGGCGGACGGTGCAGCAGTGGATCACCGAACGGCGACTCGCCGAGGCCCGGCGGTTGCTCACCGAGACCGACCTGACGGTGCAGGCGGTGGCCGGCCGGGTGGGCTACGCCGACGCGGGCTACCTGATCCGGCGGTTCCGCGCCGCGCACGGCGTCCCGCCGCAGGAGTGGCGCCGGGCGGGCCGCTCGCACTGAGGGAGGGCCGACCGCTGACGCCGCCGGGCGGTAGCCGCGGACGCACAGCGGGGCACGGAACGCGCGGGTTCCGCGTCGGCGTGGTGCGACACGCATGCCCACCTGCGGGTTCTCCCTAGGCTGCGCCGCCTGTGCCCGGCTCGTCGAGGAGGCGTCATGCGGAAGGTGCTGGTAGGGACGGCGGCAGCGGCGGTGGTCCTGTCCGGGGGTGCGGCCTCCGCGGCCGAGGACCCGGCGGCGGGCGGGGACGACGGCTGGGCACCCGTGCCCGAGGAGTACTGGGCGCCCTTCGACCTGGAGGTCTGCGGCTCGACGGTGACGATCACCGGCGGCGACGTCCGCGAGGCCGAGGTGCGGACCGAGGTCCTCGACGACGGGTCCACCTTCACCGAGTACCGCGGCGGCCAGACGGTCGACATCACCCGCCGGTCCGACGGCGCGACGATCGACGAGCTCGACATCTCCGGCGACACGTGGGAGCTGGTGTCGGCCGACGGGACCGAGGTGCTCGTCGAGCTCGAGGGCCCGTCGCTCGTCTGGGCCGTGAACGACGTCGAGCGGGCGGACGCCGACGAGGCCGGCCAGCCGTACTTCCTGTACTACGAGGAGGGGACGGTCCTGCTGCGGCTGGAGGTCGACCCGGCGACCGGCGAGTCCCTCGCCGCGGACACGCTGCGCACCGACGTGGCGGAGGAGGACGAGGTCGACCTGTGCGCCGTCCTCGACGAGGTCGCCGCCGACCCGGGCGACCCGGGCGACGACTCCGGGCACGGCGAGCGCGACGACTGAGCCGTTCCGACCCGCGGGAGCGCGGTGCTCGTGCTCTGCGTGCCCCTCGCACGCAGAGCACGAGCACCGGGGTGCACCCCTCCGCGACTCGTCAGCCAGGGGCTACGCCGCCGGCCTGTCCACGGCCGGGAGACCCCTCACACGCAGACCCAGACGTAGTACCAGTTCCCCCAGGCGTCCACGTACCACTCGTAGTAGCAGCTGGTGTCCGGTTGCGCGGAGGAGGCCTCGGTCGTCGTGCTGGTGCTGTCGGACGCCGGCGCCGCGACGGCGACGCTCTGGTCGGCCGTGGTGGCAGCCATCGCGCTCGCGCCCGGCAGCAGCACGCCGCCGATGCCCAGGGTGGTCGCGGTGGCGGCCAGGACCAGGTGTCGCTTGGAGAGGGCCATGGTTCCTCCAGGTCGTCCGGGGGCAGGGCAGGATCGGCCCTGCTCGTGGTGGGGGATGTGTCGAGCGAGTGCTGATCGCCCGGGTCGACACTCCCTCCGCGGTGGATCGGAGTGCCGTTCCGTTCCTGCGTGACCAGAATCCGGCTGACGACTCGACCGCTGAATGGAGCTGTCCCCCCGATCGACGGGACGGCTCCCCCGACCGGCCGGATGCCGACCCCCGGGGTGGACCCCAGGGGAGCGGTGGTGCGACGTGGGCCCCGGCCTCGCCGGCGTGGGACGGCCGACGACCGGCCCCGGCGGGTAGCCGCCGCCGCACCGTCGGGGACGGAACGCGGGGGTCCCCGCACACCACGGTCCTACGACCGGCGCGGGCTGCCGCACCCCTCCCTACGCTCCGCCGCCGAGGAGCCGACTCGGCGAGGAGGTGGTCGCGGTGCGACGAGTCCTGGTGGGAACGGCGGCGGCGGTGATGGTCCTGTCCGGAGGCGCGGCCTCCGCGGCGGACGCCCAGCCACCCGGGGACGACGAGGGCTGGGTCCCCGTCCCGGAGGAGTTCTACGCGCCGGTCGACGTGGAGGCCTGCGGATCGGTCGTCACGGTCACCGGAGGGGACGTCCGCGAGGCGGAGGTGCGGCAGCAGGTCCTGGACGACGGCAGCACGTTCCTCGAGTTCCGCGGCGACCGGACGGTCGACCTCACCCGGCAGTCCGACGGTGCCACCATCGACGAGCTGGGCGTCTCGGGTCGCAGCTGGGACCTGGTGTCCCCCGACGGCAGCGAGGTGGTCGCCGAGCTCGGCGGGCCGTTGGTGGTGTGGGCCGGCAACGACGTCGAGCGGGCGGCCGCGGACGAGGCCGGCCTGCCGCACCTGATGTACGTCCAGGAGGGCACCATCCTGCTGCGCCTGACGGTCGATCCCGCGACCGGGGAGTCCACGGCCGTGGACGGCCTCCGGCTCGAGGCCGACGTCGTGGACCTCTGTGGCGTCCTGGACGAGGCTGCCGGCGACTGAGCGGCCCGCCCACGTGGCAAGCGCCCCTCCCGGCCGCCAGCATGGGGGCCTCGACGACAGGGGGAGGCCGGGATGGACGCCGCAGCGCTGCGCGACCTGCAGGCACCGCTCAAGCAGCAGTACCGCGACGACCCGGCGTCGGCCTGCGTGAGCATGCACGCCGAGGCCGCCTTCGCCGACCCGGGCGTCACCTGCACCGTGCAGACCTGGGCCGGGCCCGCCCGGGCCGGGCTGCACACCTCCACGGGCGGCGACGGCAGCGACGCCTGCTCCGGCGACATGCTCCTGCAGGCGCTGCTGGCGTGCGCGGGGGTGACGATGCGCAGCGTGGCCACGTCGATGGGCGTGGAGATCCGCTCGGCCCGGCTGACCGCACGCGGCGAGATGGACGCCCGCGGGACGCTCGGCGTCTCCAAGGAGGCACCGGTCGGGATGGGGACGATCACCGTCGACGCCGAGCTGGACACCGACGCCGACGACGCCACCCTCGCGAAGCTGGGCCAGCTGACCGAGCGCTACTGCGTGGTGGCCCAGACGCTGGCGCAGCCGCCGCACCTGACCGTCCGCCGCGCCTGAGCACGGGCCCCTCCCTCCAGCGGGTCAGACCTCCCGCCTGACGCTTCCCCGGCCGCTGGCCGGCTTGGTCGACTGCCGTCCAGGGCTGACCGAGCGCGGCCCGCGGGCTGCCGCCGGGACCGGCGGGACGACACGGGGGAGCGGGATGACGGCGACAGCTGTGCCGGTCGAGCGGACGGCGGTCCGCGGGGGAGCCGCACGACCCGCGGCCCCGGAGCACGGCTTCAGGCGTGACGTCGAGGGCCTGCGCGCCGTCGCCGTCGGCCTGGTCCTCCTCGACCACGTCCTCGGCTGGCCGTCGGGCGGGTTCGTCGGTGTCGACGTCTTCTTCGTCATCTCCGGCTTCCTCATCACCGGGCTGCTGGTGCGGGAGCGGCAGCGGACGGGACGGATCTCCTTCCGCGCCTTCTACGTGCGCCGGGCGCGTCGGCTGGTGCCCGCGGCGGTGTCGACGCTGGTCGTCACCACGCTGGCCGCCTGGGTGCTCTTCGTGGACGGCCGCTTCCGCAACACCGTCACCGACGGTCTGTGGGCACTGTTCTTCGGCGCCAACGTCAACTTCGCCCGGCAGGGCACCGACTACTTCCAGACCGACGCGGCGCCCTCGCCGTTCCAGCACTTCTGGTCCCTGGCCGTCGAGGAGCAGTTCTACCTGCTCTGGCCGGTGCTGGTCCTCGCCGTCTTCGCGCTCACGGTCGGCCGGCGGCGGGGACGCACCACCGTCCTCGGGCTGGCGATGCTGGCGGTGACGGCGGCGTCGTTCGCCTGGTCGCTGCACGCGACGAGCACCTCGCCGGAGACCGCCTACTTCTCCACCCTCACCCGCGCCTGGGAGCTGGGGGTCGGCGCGCTCGTCGCGGTCACCGCTGCAGGGCTGCACCGTCTCCCGGCGCGGCTGCAGGCCGTGCTCGCCTGGGCGGGTCTGGCCGGCGTCGTCGCCTCGGCGTTCCTCATCACCGCGACCACACCGTTCCCGGGGTCGGCCGCGGCACTGCCGGTCCTGTCGACGGCACTGCTCGTCGCCTTCGGGGCGGCACCCGGCGGGCCGGGTGTGCGGTGGGCGCTGGGCAGCGCGCCGGCGCGGTTCCTCGGCCGGATCTCCTACTCGCTCTACCTGTGGCACTGGCCGGTGGTCGTCGTCCTCGCCGCCGTGCTGGACCCGGAGTCGGTGGTCTACCACGCCGTCGTCCTCGCGCTGTCGCTGTCGCTGGCCACGATCTCCTTCCACGTGGTGGAGCAGCCGGTGCTGCACTCGCGGTGGCTGCTCCCGCGGGCGCAGCGCCGCACCCGGCACCCGGCAGCCCCGGGCGTCTTCCGACGGGCCCGGGCGGTCGCCGGCGGCTCGGTGGCCACGGCGATCGTGCTCGCCGCCGGGCTGCTGCTGGTCTCCCCGCCCGGGCAGCTCGACGCCCGGGCCGTGGCCGCGGCCGACGCCGCCCTCCAGGCCGAGGCCGAGGCGCGCGCGGCCGCGTCGGACGGCGGCACGGCCGAGGACCCGCTGACCCGCGAGATCCGTGCGGCGTCGGTCGCCCTCACCTGGCCCACCGACCTCTCGCCGAGCCTCGACGACCTGCCCGACTACCTGCGCACGCAGTGGTCGGAGGGCTGCTTCGACGTGCGCCCGGACAACGTGGCCGAGTGCGTCTACGGCGATCCGGCCGCGCCGCAGCGGGCCGTCGTGCTCGGTGACTCCATCGCCGGCGCCTGGCTGCCCGGGATCGTCTCGGGCCTGACCCCGCGGGGCTGGTCGGTGCAGACGCTGTCGATGGGCCGCTGCCCCAACGTGCTGGAGATGACGCTGGCCGGCGGGCAGCCGTTCACCGAGTGCTCCGACCACCGGCAGTGGGCACTGGGCTGGATCGCGCAGAACAGCCCGGACCTGGTCGTGCTCAGCAACGCCTACGACGTCGAGCTCGCCGATCCCGCACTGGACCGGGCGGCGGTCTTCCGCGACGGGCTGACCTCGATGGTCCGGCAGATCCAGGCCTCCGGTGCCCGGGTCGTCGTCCTCGGGGCGCCGCCGGAGACGGGCAACCTGCAGTCGTGCGCCAACGGGCTCAGCGAGCCCGCCGACTGCGCCGAGTCGCCCAGCCGGTCCTACCTGGCCTCGCTGTCGATCGAGGCCGAGGTCGCGCAGGCGACCGGCGCGACGGCGGTCGACCCGCAGCGCTGGTTCTGCGTCGACGACCTCTGCCCGCCGTTCGTCGGTGGCACGCCGGTCTTCGCCGACGGGGTGCACATGACGGCCGAGTACTCGGAGCGGATCGGCGGGTCCGTGGCCGCGGCGCTGCTGGAGAGCTGACGGCCGGCCCGTCCGCGCCTGACCGTCCGCCACGCCGGACACGAGGCTGCGCGTCCTCGGCCCCTGCCCACCATCCGGGGCAACGGGCGAGCGTCCCAGCCCCCCGTCGGGTGCCGAGCCACGCCCGTCCCGCCCGTCGAGGTGACCTCGGCCCGGGCTGCTCCCGTGCCCCGGTGCACCGCGGCGGACCCGGTGACGGCGCGGTGACGGCGTGGTGACGCCACCTCCGAAGACTCCGTGGACCCGCGCGCCGAGGACGGTGCCGTCCGGGATCAGGGGTCGGCTGGAGCAGCCGTGACGACGAGCGGAGGACCGAGGCGATGAGCGTTCCGGCGGTTCCGGCGACCGCAGCGCGCCGGTCGTACTGGCGCACGAACGGCTGGCGCAACGGCTCCGAACTCTGGGCGGTCACCCATCTGGAGCCCCTGTGGACGCTGCTGCGACGGCTGCCCGGCGTCCGGTCGGCGACCAACCGGCTGCTCATCAACCGGTTGGTCTACAAGCTCGACACCCGGCCGAACATCTTGAGCACGAAGACCCCGTACACCTCGTGGGAGTCGCTCACCGATCGGACGTACAGCGCCCGGCACCTGCCGCCGGACAACCGGCTGCAGCATCGGCTGCCGCCGGAGGCGTCGGTCGCGGAGCTGTTCCGCAGGGAGGAGCCGCGGGAGTCGGCGAAGTCGACCCTGCTGTTCTCCCACTTCGCCCAGTGGTTCGTCGACGGCTTCCTCCGCACGGACCCCGACGACGTGACGCGCAACACCTCCACCCACGACATCGACCTGAGCCAGCTCTACGGCCAGACCGAGGACGTGACCGACCTGCTGCGGACCCACTGCTGCGGCCGGCTCAAGAGCCAGCAGATCGACGGCGGCGAGTTCCCGCCCTACTACTTCGGCCGGGACGGGCGGGTCAAGCCGGAGTTCGAGGGTCTCCCGCTCAGCTACCCCGGCGCCGACCGGAAGGCCGTGGAGCTGGGGGAGCTGAGCGAAGCCCAGAAGCGGAACCTGTTCGCCCTCGGCATCCCCCGGGGCAACATCCACTACGGCTTCGTGATGCTCAGCACGCTGTTCCTCCGCGAGCACAACCGCCTCGCCGACCTCATCTCGGCCGAGCACCCCGACTGGGACGACGAGCGCGTCTTCCAGGCAGCCCGCAACACGCTGATCGTCATCCTGATCAAGATCGTGATCGAGGACTACATCAACCACATCACGCCGTTCCACTTCAAGCTGTTCGTGGAGCCGGGGATCGGCGTCCGGGAGGAGTGGTACCGGCAGAACTGGATGTCCATCGAGTTCGACCTGCTCTACCGCTGGCACCCCCTCGTCCCCACCGAACTGGTCGTCGGTGGGGAGCGACGCGCGGCCGACGGCGTCCTGTGGCAGACCGACATCGTCACCGAGAAGGGGCTCGCCGCGCTCTTCGACGAGGCGTCGCGGCAGCCGAGCACCGAGATCGGGATCCGGAACACGGCCAAGTTCCTGCTGGACGTCGAGGAGCGCACGATCGCCATCGGCCGGACGGCGGCACTGGCCGGTTTCAACGACTACCGCGAGGCCTGCGGCTACCCGCGGCTGCGGTCCTTCCGCGACTTCTCCGCCGACCCCGAGGTGGGCCGGGCGCTGGCCGCCCGGTACCGGTCGGTGGACGACGTCGAGCTGTACGTCGGACTCTTCGCGGAGGACGTCCGGCGGAACTCCGCGCTGCCCACGGTGATGGGCACGATGGTCGCAGTGGACGCCTTCTCCCAGGCGCTCACCAACCCGCTGCTCGCGCCGAGCGTCTTCAACGCCTCGACCTTCTCCGGAGCCGGGATGCGGGCGATCGAGCGGACCAGTCGCCTGCAGGACCTCGTCGACCGGAACACCCCCGGCGAGGACACCGAGCCGCTGGTCACCTTCACCCGCACCGCCTCGGCGGCGACACGGTGACCCCCGTGACCACAGCGCGGCCCTACGTGCGCTACCGGGCGGACCTCGAGCAGCCGTTCCCGGACGAGGAGGAGATCGTCCGCCGGATCCTCGGGGCGATGGAGCGCACCAACCGCCAGGTCTCCGCCAAGTACAGGCACGGCCTGCGTGACGCGCACGCCAAGAGCCACGGCATCCTCGCCGGCGAGCTGCGCATCGAGCCGGACCTGCCCGCGCACCTCGCCCAGGGCCTGTTCGCCGCCCCTCGCACGTATCCGGTCATCGTGCGCTTCTCCACCTCGCCCGGTGACCTGCGTACCGACCGGGTGCCCGCCCCGCGCGGGATGGCCATCAAGGTCATCGGCGTGGACGGTCCCCGGGCCATCGAGGACGGCGCCACCACGCAGGACTTCCTCCTGGTCAACCACCCGACCCTGCCCTTCGGCACGGTCGGCGCGTACGTGGAGCTGCAGAAGGTGCTCGAGCGGCAGCACCGCCAGAGCGACCTGCGGCAGCGGTCCACCAGGCTGGTCGCCCGAGTGCTCACCCGCCTCCGGTTCCCGCTCCCGCGGATCGCCGAGATCCTGGCCACGCCGAACCACCACATCCTCGGGGAGACCTTCCACTCGATGGCGGCCCTGCGCTACGGCGACCACGTCGCCAAGATCTCGGCCGCCCCGCTGTCCGAGGACGTGCGGGCGCTCACCGGCCGGCCCGTGGGCAGGCGCGCCGGGGAGTCGGCGCTGCGGGACCTGGTCGCGGACTTCTTCGCCCACCACAGCGCCGAGTACGAAGTGCGCGCCCAGCTGTGCGTCGACGTCGAGAAGATGCCGATCGAGGACGTCTCGAAGCGCTGGCCGGAGGAGTTGTCACCGCACCACCGGGTCGCGGTCCTGCACCTGCCGGCCCAGGACCCGTACAGCGACGCCCGTCGCCGCTACGCCGACGACGTCCTGTCGTTCAGTCCGTGGCACGCGCTGGAGGCCCACCGGCCCCTGGGCTCGATCATGCGTTCCCGTCGCGCGGCGTACGAGCGGTCCAGCGGCTTCCGGCACACGGTGAACGGGGTGCAGGCGGGGGAGCCGGCGAGCATCGAGGAGCTCCCGGCCTGACGGCGCTCGCCCCGGACGGCCCGCTCCGCGCAGTGGGCCGCACGTCGGCGGTGGTCTCGCCCCGCGCCTCAGGTCGCCGTCGACCCGGTGCGGGAGCGGCCGGGTCGCGAGCCGGGCTCGCAGGGGATCGGGGCTCCGGCGGTCGACCCGAGGTGCCGGGCGAGGTCGCGCACCGTGACGACCACGTCGAGCCAGCAGAACGCGGCCCGCCCCGCGGCGACGACGTCCTCCAGGGAGAGCTCGGCGGGCCGCTCGTCCTGCGCGGCGGACGTCGACGCCTCCGCGCAGTCGGCCTCCGGATCCAGCACCTCGGTCAGGAGCGTCATCAGCTGGTCGTCGTCCCACCGGTACCCGTCGTTCTCGTCCACGACCGCCTCCCTCCGGCACCCGGCCGCACACCCGCAGACCGCAAGACCGTAGAACGCCAGGTCAGGGTCCCGACGAGGTCCGTACCCCACAGAGGCACGAGCCCCCCGTGCTGATACACCGCCCCGCCGGACGATCGCTAGCGGCGCATCAGCCGGAACGAATGCGGGTGTGCCGACGGTCGCACCGTGCCTACAGTCGGCTCATGAGCCGGGCGCTCCGGTACGCACCGCCCCTCGCGAACCGTGACCTGATCGTGCGTCCCCGGCTGCTCGACGTCCTGCGGAGCCGCTTCGAGCGCCCCCTCACCGCGGTCGTCGCACCGGCCGGCTTCGGCAAGACCTCGCTGCTGGGACAGGCCGTCAGCGAGAACGCCCTCTCGCCCGCGGGGGAGGACCGCTGGCTGACCTGCCAGCTGGACGACACCACGCTGTCTGTCCTGGCCTCCGGCGCCTTCGCCGCCGTCGGGCTCTCCGCCCCGGTGCCGGAGGACCCGCGGCAGGCCGCGGTCGCGGTGGCCGAGGCGTTGTGGAGCGCGGCTCCGCGCCACGTGGCCCTCATCCTCGACGACGTGCACCTGGTGCTGCCGGGGTCGCCGGCTGCGGAGTTCCTCCGCCACCTGGTCGGGGAGCTGCCGAGGAACGGGCACCTGGTCCTCGCCTCCCGCCCGCCGCTGCCGCTGTCGGTCTCCCGGCTGGTGGCCAGCGGCGACGCCGTGGTCCTGCGCGAGACCGACCTGCAGTTCCGCGAGGACGAGGTGGCCGCGTTCGCCGAGTCCCGCGGCGTGCCGCCGGAGCTGCTCGACGACGTCGGCGGCTGGCCGGCCCTCGCCGAGCTGACGGCCACGGCGGGGCCCTTCGCCGTCAGCGGGTACGTCTGGGAGGAGCTGCTCGCCCAGCTGTCACCGGAGCGCCGCCACGCGCTCGCGCTGCTGGTCGCCGTGGGCGGCGCGGACGAGGAGATCGCCGCGGCGCTGCTGGGTGAGGACGTGGACCTGCGGACCCTGCTCGAGGGGCTGCCGCTGGTCGTGCGCTCCCCCTCGGGGTGGTGGTCGCTGCACGGGCTGTGGGCTGCTGCCCTGCAGCACCACCTCGACTCCGGGCAGGTGGCGGAGGCGCGGCGGACCGCGGCGGCCGTCCTGAGCGGCCGCGGGCAATACCAGGAGGCGATGGGCCTGCTGCTCGACGCCCGGGCGTGGGAGGACGTCCGCCGGCTCGTCGTCGAGGTCTGCGAGTGCTGCACCGCCCTGGTGCCGGCCGGCGTCCTCGAGGGGTGGCTGCACCGGCTGCCGCCCGAGGTGCAGCAGAGCCCCGAGGGGCTGCTGCTGGCGGCCATGGCGGCGGAGCAGGCCAACCCGGGCGCGGCCGAGGAGTTCCTGGTGCAGGCGCTCGAGGGTGCGCACGGGGCCCCCGCTGTGCGCTACGCGTGCCTGAACGCGCTGGTGCACCTGGCGTTCTGGGGCAACGACCGTCGGCGGCTGGAGTTCCTGCTGGAGGAGCTGGAGGAGCTGGCGAGGGAGGGGCACCCCGGGGCCGCGGCGTTCGTCGCGCTGCTCCAGGGTGTGCTGGCGCACTCGGTCGACGAGGTCCGCTCGGCGCTGGCGGCCCCGGGGCTGTCGACCCGGACACCGCCGAACCCGGTGCAGGACTGGCTGCACGCCCACCTCGTCCTGCTCAGGCTGGGCGACGCCGCGGCCGGCGAGGTGTTCGCCCGCCGGTCGCTGTCCCACCCGGCGACCCCGGTGCACGGCATCTCACGGTGCCTCCTCCTCGAGTCCTTCCGGCTGCGGGGGCGCCTGGAGGAGGCCGAGCGGCAGCTGCCGTACCTGCTCACCGACATGCAGCCCAAGGTGCTGACCTCGCCGGAGCTGGTGACCTGTGCGGTCTCCGTGCTCGACGTCCTGGGGCGGCACGAGGAGGCGGGGGAGCTCCTCGGGAGGTTCCGGCCCGTCCTCGGCGCCTCCCTGGTCGCCTGGGCCCCCCTCGCCCGGACGCTGGCCGAGGCCTTCCACGCCCTGTCGACGGGGGACGAGCAGCAGGCGGCGGCCTCCCTGCGGTCGATCGTCCCGTCGAACGGTGGGCGCCTCTCGGGTGCGCTGCGGGCCTCCCCGGTCGCGCTGCCGCTGCTCTACGTGCTGGTGCCCGAGGTCAGGGCACGCTGGGACGCCGACCCGCCGCCCGGCTCCCTCGCCGCCCTGCACGCCGGGGCCCGGGCGCTCGTCGAGCTGCGCGAGCGCGGGTCGACGGCCGCGGCCGGCGCCGTCCCGCCCAGCGCCTGGCCGGTCCTGCGCGCCCTCCTGCCGGTGCCCTGGACGGCGCAGCTGGCCCTGGGGCTGGTCGCCGCCGGTCAGGACGGCGCACGGGCGATCGTCGAGGACCTCGGTCCCGCCGCCCGGGCGACCCTGCGCGCCCAGGCCGCGACGGCACCCCCCACCCTGGCGGCCACCGCCCGCTCGCTGCTGCGCGCGATCCCGGCGGTGCCGACCGCCCGGTTGCACCTGCGCGTCCTCGGCCCGCTCGAGCTCCGCCGCGACGGCGTGGTCGTCGCCGCGCCGGAGCTGCGCCGCGAGCGGGTGCGCCAGCTCCTCGGCTACCTGCTCACCCACGACCGGCCGACCCGGACCGCCATCACCTCGGAGCTGTGGCCCGACCTCGACGACGCCGCGGCCGGCCGCAACCTGCGCGTGACCCTCGCCTACCTGCAGAACGTCCTCGAGCCCGACCGCGGTGAGCTCGACCCGCCGTACTTCCTCCGCAGTGCTGGCCCGGTGCTGCACCTGGTGACCGACGGCGCGCTGGAGATCGACGTGCTGCAGTTCGAGCGGGCCCTGGACGAGGCCGCCCGGCTGGAGCGCCAGGGCGCGCCCTCGGCTGCACTCTCCGCCTACCTGCAGGCGGCGGAGCTGTGGAGCGGAGACCTCCTCGCCGACGTGGCCGGCGGCACCTGGCTGGAGTGGGAGCGCGACCGCCTGCGCAGCCGGTTCGTCTCGAGCGCCGTCCGGGCCGGCAACCTGCTGCTGGCGCGGGGGGACACCACGACGGCCCGGACCCTCGCCCAGCGAGCCCTCCGGGCCGACGACTGTGCCGAGGACGCCCACCAGCTGCTCGTCGCCGTCCACCTCGCCGACGGCGACCTCGTCGACGCCCACCGCGCCCTGCGTCGCTGCCAGCAGATGCTGCGCGAGCTGGGCGTGCCACCCCAGCCGCGCACCCGCGCGCTCGCGCAGCGGCTGACCCCCCGCGGCTGAGAACTGCCCGCTCCTCCTGGCTCTCACCAGCGGCTTCGTCCGGCTGGCGCTCCGCTAGCGCGGCCTCCCGAACCTCTCCCGTGTCGGCGCGACGCGCCGAGCGGACGAGAGGAACAGGGACATGGAGCCTGCCGAGGTCACCGTGCTGGTCCACCGCGCTGCCGAGGGCGACCCGGCGGCCTGGGACGCGATCGTCGACGAGTACGCCGGCCTGCTGTGGTCGGTCGTCCGCGGGTTCCGGCTCAACGACGCGCAGGCCGCGGACGCGGTGCAGACGACGTGGCTGAGGCTGGTCGAGCACATCGCCGACCTCAGGGAACCCGGGCACGTGGCGGGGTGGCTGAAGACGACCGCCCAGCGGGTGTGCCTGCAGGTGATCCGGCAGGGTGGCCGTGAACAGCTCACCGACTGGGACGAGGACCGCGGCGCCGGGAGCGGCGTCCGGGACGACGGCCCCGACGAGGACGGGCCCGAGGTGTCCGCGCTGCGGCGAGAGCAGCAGGAGCTGGTCCGTCGCGCGCTGGCCGACCTCCCCGACCGGCACCGGCAGCTGATGGAGCTGCTGCTCGCGTCTCCCGCGATCAGCTACCAGGAGATCGGCGCCCGCCTGGGCATGCCGGTCGGCAGCATCGGCCCGACGCGCGCCCGGATCCTCGCTCGCCTGCGGGAGTCGCTGGCCACGGCCGGGCTCCAGGACCTGGCCCTGCGGTGACCCTGCGGATCGACGTGCTCGCCCCACCCGGCGCCGGGTGACACCCGACCGGGTGGGGCAGCGCGTCCGTCGTCCACAGATCGTGGCGACGCCGGCCCATGACCCAGCTCGTCCGCCTACTGTCCGTCGTCGTCCTGACCGGGCTCGACGATGACGGGGGTGCCGTGCCGACCGCGACCAGTGCACTGGAGGTCGTCGACGGCGAGGTGCGCGAGCTGATCCGCCGCCGTGGGCTGGACCCGTTCACCGACCCCGGGCCGGTGCGCCTGCTGGTGCGCGACGTGGTCGCGGACTACTCCGAGCGGTCGCTGACCTCGGCGCTGCCGCCGATCGGCGATGCGGACGCGGTGGTGCGGGACGTGCTGGACCGGGTGGCCGGGTTCGGGCCGCTGCAGCGGTGGCTCGACGACCCGGAGGTGGAGGACATCTGGGTCAACTAGTGCGTTGAGGCGTAACCGCAGGTCAGCGCGTCACTGAACCCTCTCGGTCCGCCACCTGGTGCGGACGTGGTGGGCCGACGCCGCGGGTGTGGGGGACGCCATCGATGAGGTCGCCGAGCTGGTCGACGGCTTCGGTGTCTGGACGCTGCACGTGCGCAACGCCTTCGCGCCCATCCCCAAGCCGATGGAGGCCGAGCAGCTGCCGGACCTGCTGGCCACCGCCGACGCCGCGGTGCAGGCGTACAACCGCGGCCGTGGCGACGGCCAACGTGCGCTGGCGCTGCCCCGGCGGCTCCCGCGGTGGTGAACCGCGTGATGGAGTTGTGCCCGTAATGCCGCCGGATGGTCACCGCTGAGGCGCGCGCGGCCAGACAGCTGCATTTCAGCAACAAGTGCGTTGCACCGCAGTGACTTGCTGACTGCATGAGGGCCAGCTCCAGCAGCCAGGGAAGTTGGAGGATGCTGTATCTACTCGGAGCCCGCTGGGGTGGATGTGTCCGACGTTGCGCCCGTCCCGCCGGTGTCATCGGGCGCGGTGCCGTTCCCGCCGGAGTCATCGAACGCGGTGCCGCCGACGACGATCAGGCTGCGATCCGCCCCCGTTCCGCCCAAGGCTATGCCGCCTCGATGTTCCCCCTCGTCCGGCGGGGTCGCGATGATTGTCACGCTGCAGGGCGGGCCGGGAAATGTGGCTCCCGTGCAGGTCTCCTCCTGGACGCGGAAGGCATCGCCAGCCACGAATACGCCTGTAATCTTGACCTCGTCGATGTATTCGCTGATTGCGCCGACCTGCAGTCGCCGCGAGACAGAGGTTCCGGCTGGCGTGCGACCGAAGTCGTATGGGGGAAGCCCCGTAAAAGCCGCTCCGATTACCACGTCATTTTCCGCCGTCGGCCCCCCGCCGCCGTTGCCCCCGCCGTCGTTGCCCCCGCCGTCGTCGCCGTCGTCGTTGCTCCCGCCCCCGCCGTCGTCGCCGTCGTCGTTGCTCCCGCCGCCGCCGTTGCTCCCGCCGCCGTCGTCGTTGCTCCCGCCGTCGTCGTCGCTCCCGCCGCCGCCGTTGCTCCCGCCGCCGCCGTTGCCGCCGCCGTCGTCGTTGCTCCCGCCGCCGCCGTTGCTCCCGCCGCCGTCGTCGTTGCTCGCGCCGTCGTCGTTGCTCCCGCCGCCGTCGTCGTTGCTCCCGCCGCCGCCGTCGTCGTTGCTCCCGCCGTCGTCGTTGCTCCCGCCGCCGCCGTCGTCGTTGCTCCCGCCGTCGTCGTTACTCCCGCCGCCGCCGTTGCCGCCGCCGTCGTCGTCGCTCCCGCCGTCGTCGTTGCTCCCGCCGCCGCCGTTGCCGCCGTCGTCGTCGCTCCCGCCGTCGTCGTTGCTCCCGCCGTCGTCGTTGCCGCCGCCGTCGTCGTTGCTCCCGCCGTCGCTGCCGCCGCCGTCACTACTTCCGCCGTTGCTTGCCGTCGTTGCCGTCGCGGCCGCATTGGGAAGGTCGTTGTCGGATTCCTTGTCCTCGGCGCAGGCAGCGAGGCTCATCACCAACACCGTGGCCAAGATGAAGTCCTTCATACGCGCGATCATCATCGCCCTCCAGGGGCAAACTCGACCCGAACCTCCGGGCTGTCGGGAATGACGAGAACCGTCCCGGTGGCCAGGGTCCAGTCGTCAGGCAGGAGGAAATACTTGTCGTCCGAGCGGATAAGGAGCCTGAGTTGGCTGTACCGGTAGAGGTAACGACCGCCTTCTGCTGCATCCAGCTGTGCCGTAGTTGCGACGGCGGGGTCAATGGCGAGCGGGCGCTCGCTGTACACGGTCACCCTCGGCTGCAGTGTCAGCGATGCTCCGAGCTGCTGAGCCCGTCCCCGGCCAAGCGCGTCGGCGTAGAGCGACGCGGCCCAGAAGAGGCTCAGGATGACGAGACCGCCAACGGCCACCGTGCTGATTTGCGCCGAGCGTGCAGCCGGTACCTCCGGCGGAGGTAACCACCGAACGGCATATGCCGTCACTAGCGGACCGCTGGCCAGCAGCACTGGAGGAAGCAGGTACCAGTCAATCGGGGGAGGCAACGCACGGAACACGCCATATGCTCCCGCGACGCCGAGCGAGACACCGGCGACGCCGACTAAGCCAACGCCCCAGCGAAATGGCTTCTCTGTGCCCCACCTGCCGGCGAGACGGTGCGCCACGATGTGCAGCGCCACACCGCTCAGCATGGCGAGGAATAGCACGATGAGCGGGACAATCCCCGCCTCGACGCCCCGGATCAGATAGTCGGTGGTCGAGAAGCCCAACGTTCCTGTGCCCAAACCGAAGTAGCTGGCCCGGGCGTCGACGAGTTCGAAGCCGAACCAGAACAGCAGCGCGGTGACCAGCGTGGTCGGCGGGACAACCAGGGAGAGCAGTTCCAACGCCTGCCGAGCGTGCCCAGCGGAAGCATCCGGCGCCAAGCGCCGCGCGTCCCCCGCCAGCTTCCCTGGAGGCGGCCTGGTTCGGCTTCTCAATTTTCGGTCACGGGCCAGCATCACGCCTCGGTCTGCACTTGGGGGCGGGACTCGGCCGCTCGATGTCCGGTCCGTCCCGTGGAAGGGGGCCAGCTCCACCGGAGTAGGCCGATGGAGACAGATGCATCGGACAACTCCCCCGTCGGCTAGCGGTCGAGTATCGCGATGTGCCGTCACCAGAACGTCACCGAACGGGGAGGGGCGACGACTGGTCCGCAGCTGGCCGAACGCAGGGCGGACAGGATGAGGGAAGCCGCCATCAACACGACTTCAGCCGTTGTGCATGTCCGTGACCCTGGGGTCCCCTCCCCTCCCGGGGGCCTGCTGAAGCCCGCTGCGTGTAGCTCCGCTTCTCTCCCCACCCAGATCTAGGGGCCCTTCGCCGCCGGGGGACCGGCAAGGGGAGGGCCTCAACCCAGGCCAAGGCCGAGCTGGCCAATCGGTGACGGCCAGCTACGACCGGGGTGCCATCAGCCCGTGGCCAGCGTGAGTGGTGGCCGTGGTGCTCGCTGGAGTGCGCGCCCCGCTGGGTGTGGCGGCCGCGCGTGGACCGGAGGGAGCCCGACCCGCAGGCTTTGGCCGCTGGCCGCTGTCAGGCCGGCTGGTTGCCCTCGTGTTGGGGCGTAGGCCTCTGCGGCACTGAAGGATTCACATGGGGCTGCAGGCGAGCGCGGACGAACCGCCCAGCCGTCCTGAGCCTCCTACGGGTCCCGACGAAGCGGCGAGGACGAACTCGCGACAGCTTGGCCCCTCGACGAACCCACCGCCGCCCCGCGGCATCGACGAAGCTAAGGGAGCGCACGGCGACGTCCTCGGTCGTCTCGTAGACCGTAATCGTCTCGTCGGGCCCCACGGCGTGCTCGTACCGGGGTTTGACGCGTCCGTCGGTCATGGCACCGAACGTCTTCGAGAGGATCACGCCCTTCCTGCGGTAGCCCGCGGTGATGCCGACCACGACATCTGTGCACGGCAGGTTGCTCGCGTTCTTGACGACCACGCGATGCGGCTCGGCGGATGTTCGGGACCTGATAACCCAGGCCGCGAGCAGGTCAGCCTGGCCGCGGACGCGCAGCCGGTAGTCGCGCCAGATCACCCAGAGCGTCAGCAGCACGGCGATTGCGCTGACGTAGACCGCGGGATTGCCCACGACTGAAGTGTCGAGGACGGCACGGGTGCAGCGCCTGATCGTGATCGCGACACGTGCATGGGTAGGTTCGCGGCACTCGTCGGTCCAGCGGAGGAGTTGGTGGGGCCTCCCTGCCGGGGCCTGAAGTGGACATCGCAGCGCATCGACTGGGTTGAGCCGGACCCGCAAGGCCCCGGCTGCTGCACTCCTCAGGACAGCTGTCCGGCCGCCGTCATGTGCCCGGCTCGCGCAGCACTGCGGCCCCTGAACCTCAGCAGTGGACACCGCGCCGGGTCAGGATGTTGCGCACGGCGCTGAACGAGCGGTCGGTGAGCTTGGTCAGCTCCCGTACTGACCCGCCGACGGCGTACTGCTCGACGATGAACGCCTCGACCCGCGCCGGCACCGTCGGATCCGGTCGCGGGCTCGCGGTGCCGGCAAACTCCGGCAGCGGTCGCAGCGGCGGGCGGGTAGGGCACCGGTGCACGCCAGCCGCGCGGCGCGCCTAGGCGGCATTACGCGTAGAGATGACGCGCCCTTAGCTACCCCTGCCTGACAGCCACGCCATCCAGAGCCGTCACCGCTGACGTCAAGGGTCCACCGACTGCGGGCGGCGGTCACGGCCACGGTCGCGCAGTCCTTCATCCCGTCGGTGGCCCTGTCCGGCTTCGGCGCGTGCCCGTAGGTCTTCTGTACCAGCGTGCCGTCCTGCTGCCCGAGGAGCCGGCCCGTACTGGCGAGTCAAGGTATCGCGCCGTGCTAACCGCATATAACAGTTGTTCTATGATCCTGCGCCAGCTTCACACCATGGCCGCTCTCGGGGCCGTCAGCCCGCGGAACCGGCGGCCAGCCGCGCCCCATCATCGGATAATACTGCGACAGCAGCTATCCGCACACCGGGATGTAGTCGAACTCAGGGGCGTATTCACTCCACTCTTCCTCGCTGAGGCTACGCTGGACCATTCCACAGATGCGACTGAGAGCCGAAGGAGCGTCAAAGGGAACAATGAACACGCCATGATAACCGGCCACGACCAGTTTCCGGCTGTCCGGGAGAAAAACGAAGTGTCCCCCCGAATCAAGACTGGCCGAACCCGCCAGCTCAAGGTCGGGCAGACTCCAGACCAATATGTGATCTGATTGTCCCATGTTAGTGGTTGTAGCGATGTACCCGCCATCCGGGCTGAAGTCGGCCTCTAATGGACTGGATCCGGTTGCGATGGAACGCGAAAACTGCAGCCCCGACGCGGGATCCCAGATGCTTAACTCCTTGCGATTCCCTACCGCCAACAGCGTCCCCTTCGGATTGAACTGCAGGTACTCCGCGTCGGCAAAGGACAACTCACGATTCACATTCCCCGCCGCGTCGTACACGACGACTCGGCCGGCGGAATCGGCTACCGCTACACGCTGCCCGCCAGCCTGCAGAGCCAAGTCACGCACAGGGCCGTCGGCTATTTGCACACGCCCCACCTCCGACTCACCCACGACATCCCAGATTAAGATTTCCAACGAGTCGACAGAGGCGAGAAACCTCCCGGCAGGATCGAAAGCAAGGTCGACCACGGGGTTGTCATGTGCCGGCAGCTGAACGATCTCTGCGCCCTCAGAAACCAGGTTCACGACGCTCACCTGATTTGGAGCGTCTTGCGTCGTGGCGAAGCGTCGCCCATCGTCAGTCATGGCAGACGGGGAAGGCTCGGGTAGAGAGGACTTGGACACAGTAGCGGTCACGGTCCAGGCTCCCACGTCGTGGACGACGACGCCTGGAAAAGCCAACCTTAGAACATTCTCTGCGCCACTGGAGGAACGAACACCCACGTGTTCCGCATCCAGGGGAGCGCCGAGATCCACTTCCGATGGGCCGAGTGCAAGCACGCCCCCTCCCGCCGTCGAGAGGATCGTCGTACCATCAGGGCTCAAGGTCGCGCCGTAGTATCCCGACCCGACGGCGCCAAGAAACTTTCGCTCCACCATGTCGAACAAAGCGAAAATGAGAGACCCCATGCTAACAAGGGCCCTACGTCCGTCGGAACTGAAGGACACAGCGGATATGCCAGACGATTCGAGGCGCCCTCCCGACAGCTGTGCTCGGTCGTCAATGTCCCACAACGTCCAGGTCGATCCAATAGCATACAAGGAGGAACGTCCATCAGGCGCGACGGCAATGTACCCCGTCTCGGAATATCCGAGGGATGGGTCGATCGGGATAGGTTGGTCACGTGTCACCTCCCGCTGCCCGGCGATGTCCCAGGTCACGATGTCGCCACTGTCGGCATAGGCCAACCTGTCGCCCGAGGCGAAGTTGACCGAGCAGCTCCCTTCTTTAGCGGCGACCTGGCGGATTTCGACTGACGAGTACAGTTGAAGAGGGTCGACGGTCCATAGGTCTATGCCGCGGGGGCTGCAAGTGCCGAGGTACCGGCCATCGGGACTGAAGCCGACACTGCCTTCGTAATTCAGGCTTGCGGGCACCCTCTCGAGTCGATTTGCCGCTGGCCTCCACAATGACAGTTCGTCCAAGGACTGGTCGTCGAAATCGGACGAGGAGAAGGCCACCACATCCCCGTTCGCGTTGAATGTGGCCTCAGTCACTCCGCCCGGCGCTTCGACCGCTGGCACCTTGCGGTCACCGCTTCGCAGGTCCCAAATCACGATTTCATCGTCATTCCACAACATGACGAGGCTCTGATCGCTCGGGCTGAACACGGCGCCAGTGATGTTTCCCATGTCGGTGTTGAGCAATCTCTCGACGTCGACCCGCTCGTTGGCCAACTCCGTCAACGCCATCGTTGCCTCGGTTGTAGGAGCCAACTTGTACGCAGCACCCGCCAAGAGGCGCGCGGTGTCGGGCTCGAACCAAGAAAGCTGATCGGCCTGGGTCACCAATGAGCGGGACCCGGCCAGCCGGGCCTGCTCAGCCGAGCGCTGCGACGCCACAATAGTGAAGACCCCCAGAACCGACGAGATAGCCAACAGCGCTATCAGGCTCACCACCGCAATACGCAGTCGCCGCACTCCCCGTCCACGGAGAGTGCAACTCGCGGCGATGAAGCCCTTCTCCGCTTCGGTCAGATCCTCCCGTCGGTCTTCTAGCCACCGCTCGGCCACAGCCAACGGAGCACCTCGCAACAGCGCACCAGGATCGCGCCCGACCTCCTCCCAGCCAGTCATGGCGGTGCGCAGCTGTTCCTGCCAGGTGCGAAATGCGAGGTCCTCGTCCACCCACTCGTGCAGACGCGACCATCCCCCGATCAGCGCCTCGTGCACCAGCTCGACCGACTCCGCGCCGGCAGGATCCCGGTCGGCGACCACCAAGCGCGTGGCGGCGAGTCGCTGCCCGAGCTCCCACTGCGAGTCGGTCATCTCGGCCCGCCGGGCCACGCGGCGGACCGGCAGTCCCACGTCTGTCGGGCGCACGAGCTGTCCTAGGAGCTGCCGAGCCTGCTGCTGCTCGTCCGGCGTGAGCTCGTCACGGTAGACGCGCTCGGCATACGTAGCGAGCGCACCATCAACGCGGCCGAGATCGTCGTAGGCGGTGTGCGTGAGCACCCTCCTGTCCTGCCGCTCCCACAGCAGGGTCAGGGCGAATTGCAACAGCGGCAGGCTGCCTGGCTCCTCGCCGACATCATCGAGGATGCGCTCGACGAGGCCCGGCTCGTACCGAACGCCCGCGGGCAGCGGCTTCTCGATCACCGCCCGTAGCTGACTCCTCCCCATCTGGCCGATGGTCGTCACCGCCGACTCCAGGGCGGCTGCCAGGGCCGGGTACCGCAGGGCCTCTCCGAGGAAGTCCGCGCGCATCGTCAGCACGATCGAGAGCTGCCTCGAGCGCTTCTCCTGCTGGAGCGGGAGCACCGACACCAGGGCCTGCACGAATTGACCGACGACCTCGGGTGGCCGCGTGAAGACTTCCTCGAACTGGTCCACCACCAGGAGTAGGTGTGCCGCACGTGCTCGGGTGAGTATCCGGGTGACCGCGTCGGCTATCCCGCCGTTCTGCAGGCGTTGGGCGACGGGGTCCGTGAGCACCAGTCGCTGCGTCTCCGACTGGTCGGGCTCCAGGAGGGGGAGCAGCGCTCCGGCGAGGGCGTGCAGGGGGGACGACGCCTGGGACGGGCGCATGGTAGCGCTGAGCCATCCCTCCTGCTGCAGGAGCGCCGGCACCAGGCCGGCGAAGACGACGGAGGACTTGCCGCTTCCCGAGGGGCCGACGACGGCGACCAGGGGGCTGCGGGCGACCTCGCGGACCAGTTGCGCGGTGAGGTCCTCGCGGCCGAAGAAGACCGCGGCGTCCTGCGTGCGAAAGGGGTAGAGGCCGCGGTAGGGCGATGCCGCGATGGCGCGCTCGGCCAGCACGGGCCAGGATTGCATCAGGACACCGGCCGGGATCAGGTAGGCGGCGCGGAGGTCGTTCTGTGTCTCCGCAGCCACGGTCATGCCGACGATGCCAGCCAGCTCGTCGTCCCAGACCGCACCTCCGCTGAACCCTGCCTCGATGGGGTACCCGGAGGTGCTGCCGTCCATCTGGACCCAGCCGGCCGCCTGCGCGCCCCGAAGGACGCCGGTGGCCCACACGCCGTGATCGTGTTTCCGGGGGAACCCGAACGTCCGGAAGTGGTGTCCCCAGAGATCGTCGGCGGTGACGAGGCGGACCGGTGACAGGTCAGCTGGTCGAGGACCCGCCAGGGTGAGCACGGCGATGTCGCCGCTGTCGTCCGGCGCGACGGGGCACCAGACCTCGACCCGCGCCTGCACGACGTGACCGCGGGCCACGAGCGGGAACTCGAGCTGCACGGTGTCGTCCTCACCGGGCTGCTCCTGGTCTCGACGCCCGAGTGCGCTGGTCACCACGTGCGCGCATGTCACCACGTGGTCGCTGTCGACGAGGAATGCACTGCCGACCACGGCGCCGTTCCCGGCGCGCACCCGAGCGAGGGCCGCGTTGATCTCTCGCGGCACCCCGGCGGGCCTGACCGCTCCCGATCCCGCGGCCAGCACCTCCGCCGCGGTCACGGCTGCCTCGATCGTGGGTCGCGACCCTTGCTAGGCGGCGCCACCGGGTCTCCACGAGAGCTTCACGGTGAAGTGCCCCTCGGCCGCCGTCTTCGCAATGACGGCGCCGGCCTCCCCCGTCAACTTGACTCCGAATTCCAGTTCGAGCCCGTCCGGCGACAACACGCGCAGGGTCTCGACGGAGGCGCCGGCGGCGTCCCGCACCCCGGCAAGAGCCTCGGTCAACCGACGTCCCGCCTCCAGAACGCCGTCGTGGCCGCGGCTGACGCGTTCGATGCCGACGGCGTCCTCGTCGACCTCGACCAGCACGGAGCCACCGTCGTCCAGTTGGAAACGAACCATCTCATTCATCCGGTACCCCGGCTGAGGACTTGGTCGGGAACGTGTGGGCGCTGACCAGCGAGCCCACACCTACGCGGACCACGTCACCGCCACGTCACCGCCACGGCACGGCAGCGTCCACCATATCGACGGCACCAGGCCTGCGGCCTTGACCCGGTCGGTGAAGGCCCAGGGGACATTCTGCACGACCCGGTCGGAGTAGATCCTCGCGCCGGACGGTGGGGTGCGGAACGCTCATCGCCATCGCCATCGCCATCGCGTTCGTGAGCAGCGCACCGGTCGGCGAGAAGTCGCTCGGCCAGCCAACCACCCACCGGGGGTAGGCGTCCAGGACGACGGCGCAGTAGACCTTGCCCTCCAGGATGGGCGCTCGGTGCTGTCGGCGACCCGCAGCCTAGCCCGGGGCTTTCGTCGCGCATGTGCGCATAGGCCGCTTGGGCGGCACGAAGGGCGCTCCTAAGCTGCGAGGATCTGGTTTGTCGAGGACCTGATCTGCGCGAGACGGAAGCACTGTTCGGGTGAAGCAGCGTAGTGGTCGTTATCCGGCGTTGGCCGTCGACGGTCGGGGCCGCCGGGTTGTCTCCGAGGCCGGTGGGGTGCTGCTGACCCGCACCGCGGCCAGCGTCGGTCTGGACCGGGCGCTGAGCGAGGCGCTGGCGCCATGGCGGCGGCCGTCAGCCCCGGCTGGCGCGCGTGACCGCGGTCCGGTGTCATCGTCGACCCAACTTCCAAATACTGGATAACCGGCTAGTCGGCATCGCGCTGCCAATCAACTACTACCGCGGACAATGAGCCTTTCCCAGTAGGAGGCGGCTGGCAGGTCGGGCGGACACGCCGACGAGCGGCAGGTGACGGGAAGAGGCGCAGGACCTCGGTAGGAGGGACGCCTTCTCACAGACCGTCTTCCCCACCCGAGGTCCTGCTGTGTCCGATCCTGTCACCTACACCGCCGTGCTTCCGGTCGCCGAGGAGACCGTGCACTTCGTGTCGGGCCTGCTGGCCGCCGAACTCCGCCGCCGAGGAACCCGCGGCCGGCGCCGGGCGCTGGGCTGCTACCGGCAGGCGGTGCTGGTGCTGCGCTGGTTTCTCGACGGCAGCCGGCTGGCGCAGCTGGCCTGCGACCACGCCATCGGCCGCTCCACGGCCTACCGGTATCTGCACGAGGGCATCGACGTGCTCGCCGCCGCCGCACCCGGGCTCCGCGGCGCGCTGCTGGCCGCCCGAGCCGCCGGCCATTCGCACGTGACCGTGGACGGCACGCTGGTCCGCACCGATCGGTGTCGCGTCGCCGGGCCGACCGCCCGCGCTGATCGACCCGAGCGTCGGGTGGACCTGTGGTGGTCGGGCAAGCACGCCGCCCACGGCGGCAACGTACAGGTCATCGCAGCCCCGGACGGCTGGCCGCTGTGGACCTCGCCGGTGCGGCCGGGCCGCGAGCACGACACCACCGCGCTGCGGGCCCATCCCGAGGCGCTGCCGTTGCTGACCGAGTGGACCGACGAGGCTCACGCCGCTCTGGCCGATCTGGGCTACCAGGGCGAGCGAACGGCGCTGACCACGCCGATCAAGAAGACCACCGATGCGCCGCTGACCGCCGACCAGCGCACCGTCAACCTGCTGCACGCGGCCACCCGCGCGCCGGCCGAACGCGGCAACTCTCTGCTCAAGACCAGCTTCAAGGCACTGCGCCGGGTCAGCCTCCGCCCCTGGCGCATAGGCGCGATCACCGCCGCCGCCCTCGTGCTCCTCCATCACGAGTACGGCCGGACGACATGATCACCGACCTGGTCCAGCCACTACTGGGAATGGCTCAATCAACAAACAGAACGCTACATCCACCCTCCGATACACATCCCAACCGTCACCGTTGACCCTCAAGGCTTTACTGAGAAACGGCACGCATGCTACCAATAGAGGTAGTCTGGGCCCCGCTTCGCGGGGCGCGGCACTGGGCCGGGCGCGCGCGGGCGTGCCGCTGGCCGACGCGCTCCAGCAGCTCGCCGACCGCACCTCGCTGGACCCGCTGGCCCGCTTCGTCGACGGCCTGCTCGTGGCCCTCGAGCGCGGCACCCCGCTGGCTGAGGTGCTGCGGTCGCAGGCGGCCGACGTCCGGGAGGCCGGCAAGCGCCGGCTGCTCGAGGCCGGCGGGCGCAAGGAGATCGCGATGATGGTCACAGTGGTACAGCCGACCTAGTTCACTCGGCTGGAGGACGGCGTGAGCGTTTCGGCAGTGGCCGGTCGTACGGGGTTATCAGTTCGCGCAGTGCCCGGCTCATGCTCCTCTGACGCTCGTATTTGGCACGGTCCACGACGTCGGTGTCTATGAGGCAGTTCTCGAGGACAGGGGAGGGCCTTCCGCTGACGATGGCATCTGCCCCCCACCACAGCCCCCGTGGCATGAGCCCTGGATGCAGGTCGATGTAGGCGTCCGAGGTGTAGCGCGCGCTGGCTTCGAGCTGACTGGACTCCGGCATTGGACGCATGTCCCGCAAGGCACCGTTGAACCGTCCTGTCGACGACGCGTCCAATCGCCCGTAGAGCGTGCAGCCCAGCTTGATGCGCAGCTTGCGTCCTCCGTCGAAGTGATTGCTTGCGATGTCCATCGGACCCACGTTGGCCACTACGAGGCTCAGGATGTACGGGTCCTTGACCTCCTTGCCCTTGTACGTGACAGCCAGGCCCGCGGTCTCGCCGCCGCGAATCAGGGGAGTGGCTGACCAGTCGAACAGCAGCTTGCGTCGCCGGTTGCCGTACTGCCGCGTGGCCAAGACCGCCACGGGGATGCCCACCACGGCCACGATGAGAGCGGCCAACGCGATCTTGTCCCCCGTGGTCACCCATCCAGAATCTCTTGACCGCGCTGCGTAGGTGGCCGTCCCCTCTAGTCATCCGGCGATGGCGTGCTCTCGCCAGCAGCCCGCAGCCGCCGCCCCCTTGAGGCGCGTGACCCGGCATCCGGCACCGTGTGGCCCGCCAAGTCAGCGACGGTCTACGCGGACACGCAGGACAGCGGTTCAGCAGAGGTCGCCGGAGAGCATCTGCAAAAACTTTACTTGATCCTTGGACACCTAATCAGCATTGGGGCAGCGCCTCTAAAGCGCCGTCGTCGATTTCGCCGTAGGTGAGGGACGCATACTGCACCACGTTCGGCGACCCGTTGATGCGGACCCAGATGTCGGACTCTCGTGATTGCTCACCGGCATTTGTATCCGAGACGACCAGTCGGCCCCTCGTCTGACAAAGGGCCGGTGCAGTCTGGTCATGCTCGAAGCTGCCATTGCTGATCTTGTCTTCTGGCCTGTCTTCCACGCCCGGGTAGACACTGATGTATTGCGACCCACCGCCCAGTGAGTCGAACCGGAGAACCGCCTGGCTCGGACTGGCGCTTGAAGTAGGGGCAGGGGTTGAGGTGGGGGCAGGGGTAGCTACCCCCTGAATTGCAACCAACGTTACCGGCACCCTGTCCAGTTCCTGCGTGTCCCCGGGGAGTCGTTTACCCAGGTTAGCGGCCACCCCGTCGCGATTTTGAACCGCTTCCTCGATCGCGCTCCCGTCGCTCGGTGCGGCTACCAGAACGAGGTCATAGGGGTCGGGGAGGTCGCTGGACTCTGTGCCTAGGCCGACCTCGCGGATGGTCCAATCACCACGCGCCTCAACATCAATAGGGGACGGGTTGGCCGTGGTGGTGTAGTAGTTGCCATTAGGAGCTTTCGAGAGTAGCCACAAGTCCCACCCTTCAGGTAGCTCGGCCGAGCCGCTGGCATCTATAGGGCTCGTCACTTCCGCGTCCTTTGCGGGTGCGTCAAAGACTCCCGACAAGGTTTCCTCCGGTCCATCATTAATGATGAAGCCGGCAAATAGGGCAGCCACAGCGCTGAGCACACTGCCAATCCCTGCGGTAATGGTCCACCACAGCGGCTTTTTGTAGGTGTATGCGAATATGGCAAATGCGGCAAGGATCGCAGCTAGCCCGATAAGAACGCCGCCCCACCCATCCGCCGTCACGAACTCCCCCAAGTACGTCGCAGGCCATGGTGAGCGGCCTTCGGAAGCGTGCGGTGAGACTAGCTCCCGTGCAGGCGTCACACTGGGTCGCGCAACCGCATGTCGTCGTGAGCGGCTCAGGGAGTGCGCCGCATGATGTGGAGCAGGGCAGAGCAGCCCGCTGCGCGCAGCGTGTGGGCAATCAGCCGGACACTCGACCGGCGCAAGCAGGCGGCCTACCGCAGCTCGTAGTCGGGGTTGTCCTTGGCGTGCTGGAGCACTGCCCGCAGCGCCTCGTCCCGGCTGACCGCTCCGTGCCCACCCTGGGTGTACGCGATCCACAGCTCGTCGAGCTCGGCTGGCGGCTTCGGGTCGCGGTACACCATGCCGACGCGGCGGCCGTCGACGTACACCTCCTCGACGCGCCCGCCGAACTCGGGGTGAAGTCGGGGCACGATGTCGTAGTCCATGCCCGGACCCTAGGTGCGGGCGTGTGCCGCAGCTCCGGCCCTGGCCTCATGCGCCGCACCCGCCCCACCCGCCACTTTCGTCACAGCGTGACGCGGTGCTGTCAGCGTGGACGGCGATGCTGGCGCTCATGGCAGACGACTATGTGACCGGCCGGGAGCACGAGCTGGGCGACGCCCCGAAGCTGGGCGACAGCGTGCGCAGGGACCAGGCATCGCCGGGTTGGGCGCACGCGGTGGCCCGCCACCACGCGGAGAACAGCGAGGGGCCGTGGCAGGCCGAGTGCGGCACGACCGTGCGCGTGATCCGGGGCGCGTGGACCCCTGGCCGGGGTGTTGGCTCAGGCCGTCCGTGTCCCGAGTGCAGGGCGCTGGCACCGGCCTGACCCTGGGGTGCGCCGCGTCCCGTCCGAGAGCCAAAGATGGAACCGAACCGTCAGCCGGCCTCGGAGCCTGACTGCGCTCCTGGCCGGGCCCGGCCGCAGCGCTCTAGCTCTCAAGCGCCAAAGTCGAGGCGAGAGGCGGGGTTCGCGGCCAACGCCGACGTGCCCTCGTCCGCGGGTGCCGATCGCGCGGTGGCGGTGGTGGCGCGGGCGACCTCGCCGCGGACCGCTGAGGGGCTGGTGTGCAGCTCGGTGCAGGAGGTCGACGCCAGCGGGCTGACGCTGGTGGTGGTCCGCTGCTCGGGGGCGGTGCCCACGCTGCTGGCCGGGCTGGGCGCGCTGCTGCCGGTCGAGGTCACCGGCCGGGCGGTGGAGGAGGGCGCGTGAGGTGGCTGCGGGCCCGGCTGGGCCTGGTCGCCGGGGAACGCGGGTCGGCGCTGGTGGAGTTCGCGTTCGTCGCGATCGTGGTGTTCGTGCCGCTGGTGTACGTCGTGGCGGGGTTCTCGGCGGTGCAGCGCGGGTGTTCGCCTCCACCGCCGCCGCGCGGGAGGCCGGGCGGGCGATGGGCACCGCGCCGGATCCGGTCACCGGCGCGACCCGGGCGCAGGCGGCGGCGCGCCTGGCGGTGGCCGACCAGTCGGTCGAGGCGACCGACGTGCGCGTCGGCTACGCCCCGGCCGGTGCCGGCTGCGACGCCGCGGGCGGCTGGACGCCGACGCTCGCGCGCGGGGAGGAGTTCTCCGTCTGCGTGACGGTCACGGTGCGCATCCCGCTGCTGCCGGAGTTCGTCGACGCCAACACCGCCACCGGCCAGTTCGTCGTCGAACGCGACCGCTACGTCGACGCCTGACCAGCAGGTCGCGGTCCAGACGACCCGTGACGGGGAGGGCGCGGAGGACAGCGGATCGGCGGCGTCGGGCCGTGGTTCCCACGACCGGGCCAGGTGCCCGACGGGACCACCGCGCGCGGCCGGAGCCTTCGACCCTGGTGGCCGTTCCCCGGCCGGGACACGGTGCACCCCGTAGGCGGCTCCGTGGACGGGGCTCGCGGTGACCTGGTGCCCTGACGGAACACCGCCTGGGGACGCTGTATCAGCTCGGCTCTGCCCGCCTCCTCCAGGAGTGGCCCGGTGCGGGGCACGGCTCGCCGACCACGAGGGGAACGATGCCGGTGGGACACCAGCAGTACGAGCGGTACGAGCGCGATAGCGAGCAGGCCGAGCTCCAGGTCTTCGAGGAGCTCGCCCGGGAGCTCATGCTGGTGCAGGAGAAGAACCGCAGGGCGCGGGACGCGGCGACCGTGGACCGTGCCTTCCACGCGAAGACCGTGCTGGCCGTGGAGGACGCCTGCCTGCGGGTGCGGCGCGACCTGCCGCAGGACCTGCAGCGGGGCTGCTTGCGGCCCGGCGCCGAGCTCCCCGTCACCGTCCGGTTCTCCAACGCGAACGGGACCGCTCGGCCCGACAGCGCCCCGGACCTGCGCGGCGTCGCGCTGCGGGTGCACGCGGGCGGGGACACGGTGCACGACCTGCTGATGACCAACTGGCCCGTGTCCCCGGCAGCCAACGCCCGGGAGTTCGTGGCGATGGCCTCGGCGGTGGCGGGACGGACGTCGAGGGTGTCGAAGCTGCTGTCCCTGGCGCTGCGGCTGCCCCGCAGGGTCGGCCCGTTCGCCACCGTCCGGATCATCGGGAACCTCCTCTGTTCCACGCGCCGGTCCGAGAGCCTCGCCCGGGAGAGGTACTACAGCCGCGGGGCGATCCTCTGGGGGGAGGCCGGCCCGGTCCGCTACCGCCTGCGTCCGGTGTCCGCACCGGAGGTCCCGCGGAGCACCGGTCCGGACGAGCTGCGCACCGACTTCGCCCGCCGGCTGGCGGCCGGCGACGTCGAGTTCGACCTGCAGGTGCAGCGCTACGTCTCGGAGCGGCGGACACCGGTCGAGAACACGGCCCGGAGGTGGTTGCTCGTCCGGTACGAGTCCGTGGCCCGCCTCGTCCTGCCCCGCCAGGACGTCGGCACCGCACGGGCCCGCCTCGTCGAGCACCGCGTCGACCGGCTGGCCTTCAACCCCTGGAACACCACCGACGAGTTCCGGCCGCTCGGCAACCTGAACCGGGCGCGGCGGGCGGCCTACGAGGCCGGCAGCGCCCACCGCCTGCACCAGCGGTTCGTGACCGTGGAGCCGCGACGGACGGTCCTGCTCAACGGGCTGGTCGGCCGGGTCTTCGCCCGCGTCAACCGGCGGCGGCCGTGGCACCGCCTGCCCGCCCGGCTGGCCCTGCTGAACCTGGCGGTCCTGCGCCGCCAGCTGCGCCGCGAGAACCTGATCGACACCGACCTGCCGGCCCGGGTGGAGGTGCGGCAACCCGGGCCTCCGCCCCCTGCCGATGCGGTGGCGCACCGGACCGCGGACGGCTGCTGGAACGACCTGTCGTGCCCCGGCATGGGTGCCGCAGGTGCCCGGTTCGGCCGCAACATGCCCGTCGACTCCCGCCGGTCCGACCTCCCCGACCCGGTCGAGGTCGCCGACCAGCTCCTGGCGCGGAAGAGCTTCATCCCCGCCCCCTCGCTCAACGTCCTCGCCGCGGCCTGGATCCAGTTCCAGGTGCACGACTGGGTGCAGCACCGCCGCCACCCGGTGGGCGAGCGCAGCATCGACCTCCCGCTCCCCGACGAGCGCCGGTGGCGCAACACGACCGACGGCCGCCCCGAGGGCGTCATGCGCATCGCCGAGGACGACGGCGACCGCAACCAGGTCTCGCACTGGTGGGACGGCTCGGAGGTCTACGGCAGCGACCCCGACAAGGCGGCCCAGCTGCGCGAGGACGGCGGGCGCGGCGCGCGGCTCCGCCTCGAGGACGGCCACCTGCCCACCGGCCCCGGCGAGGTGGTGCTGGCCGGGTTCTCCGACAGCTGGTGGCTGGGCCTCAGCGCCCTGCAGACCCTGTTCGCCCGGGAGCACAACGCGGTGTGCGACGCCCTCCAGGAGGAGTACCCGCACCTCGACGACGAACGGACGTACCAGACCGCGCGGCTGGTCGTCTCCGCGCTGATCGCCAAGATCCACACGGTGGAGTGGACCCCGGCGATCCTCGGCACGAAGACCCTCGACACCGCGATGTCGGTCAACTGGCGGGGTGCGCCGGACCAGTGGCTCACCCGCCTCGGTTTCCGGTTGCTGGACCCGCACGCCGTCCACGGCATCCCGCGCACCCGGCCCGACCACTCCGGCGTCCCGTTCTCCCTCACCGAGGAGTTCGTGACGGTCTACCGGATGCACCCCCTCATCCCCGACCGCTACGCCTTCGTCGACTCCGCCACCGGGGAGGTCCGCGAGCTCGGGTTCGACGACATCTCGGGCCGGAACACCCAGGACGTGTTCCGCGAGATCGGGCTCGCCGACTCCCTGCGCTCGCTGGGCACCGCCCACCCGGGCGCGATCACGCTGCACAACTTCCCGGACGCGCTGCGGCACTTCGAGCGGGACGGCGAGATCGTCGACCTCGCGGTGGTGGACGTCGTGCGGACCCGCCGGCGGGGCGTGCCGCGCTACAACGACTTCCGGGCCGGGCTGCACATGCCCCGGATCAGCCGGTTCGAGGAGCTCACGACCGATCCGGAGACCCTCGCCGCGCTGCAGCGGCTGTACCCGTCGGTCGACGACGTCGACACCGTGGTCGGCCTCCTCGCCGAGACCCCGCCCGCCGGCTTCGGGTTCAGCGACACGGCGTTCCGGGTGTTCCTGCTCATGGCGTCCCGGCGGCTGCAGAGCGACCGGTTCCTCACCGTGGACTTCCGGCCCGAGGTGTACACGCCGCTGGGGATGGACTGGGTCGCCCGCGGGAGCATGGCCGACGTCGTCCGGCGCCACTGCCCCGAGCTGGCCGGGGTCGTCGGGACCGGCAAGGCGGCGTTCGCCCCGTGGCGCTGACCTGCCGGTCCCGGGACCCTCACGCCGCACACGGCCGGTGGGTGACCCCACGCCGGTCCGCTGCCAGGTAGCGGCTGACCGCCGGCGTGGCCTCCAGGCGGGCCAGGGTGCGAGCCCGGGTCGGGCCGATGCTGCCGATCGGCATCCCCAGCATCGCGCTGATCTCCCGGTAGCTGAGCGGGGGGTCGGCCACGAGCAGGAGCAGCAGGTCGCGCTGCGCCGTCGGCAGGTCGGCGAGACCCTCGCGCACGGCCTCGACCTGCTCGGCCTGCAGCAGGTCGGCGTCGACGTCGGGGTCGTGCCCGAGGAGCGCCTGCGTGGAGTCGTCCAGCGGGTCGACCGGCAGCGTCCGCGCGCGGCCGCGGGCCAGGCGGAGGCTCTCGTGGTGAGCGGTCGTCGCGATCCAGCCGGGCAGCGCGAGCGGCTCGCGGAGCCGGTGGAGGTGCTCCACCAGGCGCAGCCAGATCACCTGGGCGACGTCCTCGGCGTCGTGCTCGCCGAGCCGGTACCTGCTGGTGATCGCGCGGACGAGCGGGGTGAACCGCTGCACGAGCCCCTGCCAGGCGCAGGGCTCGCCGCGCCGGGCGGCCTCGACGAGCGTCGCGGGGTCGGGCTGGCCGGCCGTGCCCGGACCCGGGGTGTACCGCTGGGTACCGCGGTCCGGGTCGTCCTGGGGCAGTGCGTCGAGGCTGTCGTGGAGCGTGGACATGTCGGTCCTCCGTGGCGGCCGTTTCGCTGGTGGGACGACTGTCGAGCGGGCCGGCACGGCGGGTCCAAGCCCATCAGGGACGGCGGACACGGACGGGGACACCGAGCCGGGCACGCGTTTCCCGGGGTGCGAGGGCGACACCTCCAGCGCTGGAGGTCCTAGGCTGGAGGTCCAGCTCCAGTGGCACCCGGGGGAAGCGATGCCCGAGGACGACCTGTCGGCGGTGCTGACGAACGTCGCAGCCGATGCCCGCCCGGTCACCCGCATGAAGATCGCCAACAGCCCGGAGACGCGCGCCTTCCTCGACATCGGGCTGCTGCTGCTCTGCGACGACCTGCTCGACCACCGGGGTCCCGACCTGATGGACGACCACGACGCCGGCACCCGCCTGTTCGCCGGGCTGTCGCAGGCCCGCCTGATCGAGCGCGCGGAGCACGAGGACGCCCGCCGGGAGCACCCGAGGATGCTGACCGTCGGGATGTTCCGGGACCGCTGGCGGTACAAGAGCCGCTACACCGAGGACCTCATCGCCTACCTGCTGCGGCCGGCTCTCGTGGAGCACGCCATCCACGACGTGGCCGAGGTGGCCAAGGGACTCCCCGAGGACCTGTCCTTCGCCGACCTCGTCCGGCAGATGGTCGAGCGGGTGATGGCCGTGACCCTGGACGACCCGCTGTGGGGCCTGCGCACGGTCGTCTGGGTCGCCCTGCCGAACCACCCGCGGGTGCAGATGTTCCTCAAGGCCCAGTACGAGGAGTGGATCGCCTACTGGACCGTCCTCCACGAGAGGCTCGCCGGCCGGTTCGGTCTGCAGTTGCGCCCGGAGTACACCTGGCACGACGTCGCGGAGGTCTTCCACGCCCTCGCGGAGGGAGCCCGGCTGCGGGCGCGGGCGACGGGGTCGGCCACGGCGCTCTCGTCCGGGGACAACGTCCTGGTCGGCGCGATCCACATGTTGCTGCCCGGCCTGTTCGTCAACCCGGAGGCCACGACCCGCAAGCCCTAGCCCGGGCGGAGGTCGTCAGTGCCGGCTGCCGTTGAGCCGGCTCGTCCGCAACCACCGCCGGCTGCGCCGACCGTTGCTCCCCGGGTCCGTGTGTGACGGCGGCCGGTCGCGACCGCCGGCGACCGTGGCGGCGACGGACACGGCGGACGCCACGGCCGCTCCGTTCCCCACCGGCGGGAAGGAAGGCGTCGGGCCCCGCACCCCGGTACCGTCCGTGCTCTCGGGCAGGTCGCCGACGTGCTCGCCGAGGGAACGGCAGCGGAGCCCGAGCTCGTGGCCCAGCCGCTTGTACGAGGAGAACTTGCCCTCGTCGAACCACTGGTCGGCGGTGCTGTCGTGCGGGAACACGGGGTTCGACGCGGCGTACGCCAGGAGCTCGTAGGGCAGCTGCGGCCACAGCACCGCCTTGGCGAGCACGAGGACGCCGGTGCGCTGATCCGGCTCGAGCCCGCTCTCCTCCGGGTAGGTGATCCGCATGGTGACGACGCCTCGCTTGCACAGCCGGGCGTTGAGCGCGGCCAGCGGCTCCTTCGGCTCGAAGGGCTGCCCGCTGCCGGGGACGAGGTCGAACAGGTCGAACCCCTCCTCCGGCTCGATCCGCACCCCGAGCTCGTCGTGCGCCAGGCGCAGGGCCGCACCGAACGTGCCGGCGGTCGGCGGCGCGTCGCCACTGGCGTCGATGACGTAGATCGTGCGGCACCCCCGCCGCAGCGCCTCGACCAGGCCCAGGTTCTCGTAGTGGCCGCCGTCGGAGACGTGCAGCAGCCTCTGGAAGTACGGGTGGACGCCCAGCACCTCCCGCAGGAGGTAGGGCAGGCGGCGCACGTGCGGCATCCCCGGCAGGGTCCAGTCGTCCTCGGCCGCGAGGTTCTGGCGCAGCAGCAGGTAGTCCGGGTGCGGCAGCCACGACCCGAGCCGGGCGCCGGAGATGGCCAGCAGGCTGCCGTACCAGGACGATGCCCGGCCCATCGCCGAGGCGAAGGCCGCACCGCTGATGGCCACGGCCGCCTGGACGGTCAGGTCCCGCTTCAGCTGCTGCGGGCAGGCCTCGATCGCCACGGACGTCGGGACCCAGCCGATGTCCGGCCCGCCGATGTGGTCGCTGCTCATCACGTAGGAGACCGCCCGGAGCCCGGGAGCGGTCCGGTCGTCGTCGACGAGGTTGGCGGCGGCGGCGAAGACGAACCGGGGTCCGGGCGATCCCCAGTCGTCGGGGTGCACGCGACCGTGAGTGCTCAGCGTGGTCGGCTCGGACGGCAGGTACGGGACGGCGACCCCCTGTCGCGCGCGGACGGCGAAGGCGCTCGCCAGCCGGGAGCGGTAGAAGGGGTGCAGGCTCAGCGCGGTCTCGTCGACGAAGCCGCCGACGATCACCCACAGCACGCCGACGACGAGGGCGACCTCCAGCGCCGTCGCGTCCGCCCGGGTGGCGACGGCGGCGCCGAAGACCAGCAGCCAGACGGCGGCCAGCAGGGCGAGCACGAGCGTGACGAGCAGCAGCCGCAGGACCGAGGCGGGAGTCGTCGCCGTCGACCGCGCGGCCTTGCCCCGCTCGCGGAGCTTCCTGACGCTGCCGGGCTTCTTCGAGAAGGCTGCCGCCACCGTGGCGAGGTAGCTCAGCAGGACGGCGACGAGCGGCCCACCCACGGTGATGGCGCTGCTGTCCCCCGTGCGCGCGTAGAGCCAGCAGGTCGCGTAGCTGATCGCCGGGACCACGAGGACGAAGGTGGCCACGACCGCGGCGAGGGCGGCGGCCGCCTGCGCGGTGCGCAGGAGGAGCCGGCACATGAGTGAGCGCTGGTCCCGCCAGCTGGTGAGGACCACCCCGGCCAGCCAGGACAGGCACGCGACCCCGGCGAGGACCCCGAGGCCCCAGAGCGCGGGCGCGTGCGGCACCGGGTAGGAGACGGACGAGCCGCTCCCTGCGACCGCGACGTGGCTGAGTCGCGTGACCGGGACGGCGGCGTAGAAGACGCCGACCAGCACACCGATGACGACGGCCCCGCTGAAGAGGACGAACAGGCTCCCGATCAGCCCACGCGCCAGCAGTGCCAGAGCCAGGACCAGCTTGCCCGCCGTGCTGGCCAGGTAGCTGGAGTGCCGCCGGAGGTGGTCCTCGACGACACCGCCGGGCGCCAGTGCGTTGTCCGGGTTCCGGTCGACGCCGTCCGTGCGCGGATCGTCCGAGCCGCCACGGGTCAGGGCCTGCACCAGCGCCCCGGCGGTGTAGCCGCCGCCGGACACGGAGATGACGTAGTCGGCCTCCTTGACCACCGGCCGCAGCGCCTGGACCGCGCCGAGCGCGACGCTGGCCGAGCGCACGCCCCCGCCGGACAGGCACACCGCCACCGGCCCGCCGTCCCCAGCCGATCGCGTGGCCGGCCTCGTCTCCCGGGGCACGCGGTAGGCGTTGCGCCACCGGGTGGAGTCGAGCATCGCCGCGGGGACCCGTTTGGGGACGTTGTCCGGCGGGGGCGGTTCCAGCGGGGGCGGCGGGATGATGCCGCTCGTGTCCATCGCGGCGAACCGCCGCAGCCGGTGCGGGTTGTTGCCGATCACCCGGGCGAACGTCAGGACCAGTCCGATGAGTGCGGTGACCGTTGCGGGGACGGCTACGGACCACTTCACCGTCGCGGCGGCCCCCGCGGCGGCGTACCACCGCTCGCCCCGGTCGCCGAAGAACAGGAAGGCGTTCTCGGCGAGGTCGGCGACCACGGTTGCGGCGGCGCAGAGGAGGCCGAGGTCGGCGAGGTGCCGGGACGTCGTGCTCCAGGTCATCATGCGAGCCAGCCAGCCCAGCACGGCCAGGGCGGAGCCGTAGCCGAGGATGAGCAAGAGGTCCGGTCCGAGCGTGTCGCGCAGGAGCGCCGGGTCGGCGGGCCGGTCGAGCCCCAGCTCGATGCGCACCAGGTCGGGCAGCGGGGGAGAGAGGTGCCGGTAGGCCACCCACCCGGCTCCCGCGGCGGCCACCGCCGCCAGGGCCAGGGCGACGGCAGCGGTGCGGCGGATCCGGCGCTGCACCTCGGTCGTCGGCTTCATCGTCGACACCCGCGGTCCGGCCACGGCGGCTCCTCCCGGCGCCGGGGGGGATGCGTCGGCCGCTGCCGCCGTCGCGCCGGGAGAGGTCGACTGTGCTGCTCGATCGGCCACCGTGTCCTCCGCCTGCTGTGCGGTCCGTGGGACGGCAGCCGTTCGCGGGGCGCGCGGGAGCTGCCACCCGAGGGAGGGCTGAGGAGTCGCGCTGATACGTGTGGGCCGCTGCTCCGGTCGGCTCAGGGACAGCCGCTCGCGCTACCGAGGTCTGCTCCACGCGTGACCGGGGTGAGCGCGATGGTCCCGACCGTTCCGTCGTCCCCGGTCGGGGGTCATCCGATCGGTGGGCCGGCCGGTCGGCCGGGTGCGGACTGTCCACAGATCGGCTGACGCCGGTCCCGTGGAGCTGCGCCGTCCACCTACAGTCCCGTCGTCCCGAGCGGTGTCGGGCGGTGAGACGGGGGTGCGGTGCCGACTGCGACGAGCGCGCTCGACGTCGTCGACGGTGAGGTGCGCGAGCTGATCCGCCGCCGGGGGCTGGACCCGTTCACCGAGCCCGGGCCGGTGCGCCTGCTGGTGCGCGACGTGGTCGCGGACTACTCCGAGCGGTCGCTGACCTCGGCGCTGCCGCCGATCGGCGATGCGGATGCGGTGGTGCGGGACGTGCTGGACCGGGTGGCCGGGTTCGGGCCGCTGCAGCGGTGGCTCGACGACCCGGAGGTGGAGGAGGTCTGGGTCAACGAGCCGGGGCGGGTGTTCGTCGCGCGGCGCGGCCGGTCGGAGCTGACCACGACGATCCTGGCGCCCGGGGAGCTGGCCGACCTGGTGGAGCGGATGCTGCGCACCTCGGGGCGGCGGATCGACATGTCGACGCCGTTCGTCGACGCGATGCTGCCCGACGGGTCGCGGCTGCACGTGGTCATCCCGGACATCACCCGTCGGCACATGGCGGTCAACATCCGCAAGTTCGTGCTGCAGGCGCACTCGCTGGACGAGCTGGTCGAGCTGGGCACGCTGACCCCGCAGGCGGCGCGGTTCCTGGAGGCGGCGGTGGTCTCCGGGCTGAACGTGCTCGTCGCCGGTGGCACCCAGGCGGGCAAGACCACCTTGTTGAACTGTCTGTGCGCGGCGATCCCGGCGCGGGAGCGGGTGATCACCTGCGAGGAGGTCTTCGAGCTGCGCGTGCCGCTGCCCGACGTGGTGGCGATGCAGACCCGCCAGCCCAACCTCGAGGGCGCCGGGGAGATCCCGCTGCGCCGGTTGGTGAAGGAGGCGCTGCGGATGCGGCCCTCCCGCATCGTCGTCGGCGAGGTGCGGCAGGAGGAGTGCCTCGATCTGCTGATCGCGCTGAACTCCGGGTTGCCAGGCATGTGCACGCTGCACGCCAACAGCGCCCGCGAGGCGGTCACCAAGATGTGCACCCTGCCGCTACTGGCCGGCGAGAACATCGGTCACGCGTTCGTCGTCCCCACGGTGGCCGCCAGCGTCGACCTGGTCGTGCACGTGGGCAGCGACCCCGACGGACGGCGCCGGGTGCGCGAGGTCGTGGCCGTCCCGGGCCGCGCCGAGGACGGCGTCATCGAGCTCGCCGACGTCTTCACCACCCGGGACGGCCGGCTGGTCCGCGGCACCGGTTATCCGCCGCACCCCGAGCGCTTCGCCGCTCACGGCTTCGACCTGCCCGCCCTGCTCGACGACGCGCGGTGGCACGGGTGATCGGCGGCCTGCTCGGGTTGCTGCTGGGCGTCGGCCTGCTGCTGGTCTGGCGCAGTGGCCCGCGCGCCCCGCGGCGTCGGGACCGCATCCGGAGGCCGTCGCGCCGGCAGCAGCAGCTGGCCGCGGCCGGGCTGACCGGCGTCAACGCCGTGCAGCTCACCGCCCTGCAGGCGGGGCTGGGGCTGCTGGCCGCGGTCGTCGTCCTGCTGACCACCGGCACGGTCACGGTGAGCCTGCTCTTCGGCGCCTTCGCCGCCGCCCTGCCCGTCGTCCAGGTGCGCCGGCTGGCGGTCAAGCGCCGGGCGGACCTGCGCGAGGTCTGGCCGGAGGCCGTCGACAACCTCGCCTCCGCCGTCCGGGCCGGGCTCTCGCTGCCCGAGGCGCTCTCGGCGCTGTCGACCCGCGGGCCGGAGGTGTTGCGCCCGCCGTTCGCCCGGTTCGCCGCCGAGTACCGCTCCAGCGGCCGGTTCGGGAACTGCCTCGACCGGCTCAAGGACGACCTAGCCGACCCGGTCGGCGACCGGATCGTCGAGACGCTGCGGGTGGCCCGCGAGGTCGGCGGCAGCGACCTGGGCCGCGTGCTGCGCACCCTTGCCTCCTTCCTGCGCGAGGACGCCCGTGCCCGCGCCGAGCTGGAGACCCGGCAGGGCTGGGTGGTGCAGGCCGCGCGGCTGGCCGTCGCCGCGCCGTGGGTGGTGCTGCTCCTGCTGGCCACCCAGTCGACGACGCTGGCGGCCTACGACTCGCCGCTGGGGACGGCGATCCTGCTCGGCGGCGCGGCGGTCTGCCTGGTGTCGTACCGCCTGATGCTGCGGATCGGCCGGCTGCCGCAGGACGTGCGGGTGCTCCAGTGAGTGAGCATCGCAGCGAGCGCCAGGGAGCGAGGAGCGGATCGAACGGGCCGCGGAGCGGCGGGGTGGCACGGTGAGCGCCTCGTCGGCGGGGATGCTGCTCGGCCTGGCCGCGGCCGGCGGGCTGCTGCTCGTGGTCACCTTCGCGCCGCCGTTCCGCTCGGTGCGCCTGGTCGACCGGCTCGCCCCCTACGTGCACGACACCCCGCCGCCGTCCCGGTTGCTGGGCACCGCGTCCGAGGCCGGGCTGCTCACCGCTGTCCGGCGGCTGTTCGGCCCGGTGGTCGCCGACGGTGCCCGCTTCGTCGACCGGGTGCTCGGCGGCCGGACGGCGGTGCGCCGGCGGCTGGACGCGCTGGGCAGCGACGCCGGTGTGGAGGACTTCCGGGTCGAGCAGGTGGTGTGGGGCGGTCTCGGGCTGCTCGGCGCGGCGCTGCTGGCGACGGTCGGCTCGCTGCTGGCCGGGGACGTCAACGTGCTGTCGGTGGCGCTGCTGTGCCTGGCCGGGCTGGTCGGTGGCGTGCTCGGTCGGGACTGGTGGCTGACCCGGCAGGTGCAGCGGCGGGAGGAGCTGCTGCTGGCGGAGTTCCCGGTGGTGGCCGAGCTGCTGGCGCTGGCGGTGACGGCGGGGGAGAGCCCGACCGCGGCGCTCGCCCGGGTGACTCGGCTGTCGGGCGGCGAGCTCGCCGGCGAGCTGGGCGCGGCACTGGGCCGGGCGCGCGCGGGCGTGCCGCTGGCCGACGCGCTCCAGCACCTCGCCGACCGCACCTCGCTGGACCCGCTGGCCCGCTTTGTCGACGGCCTGCTGGTGGCCCTCGAGCGGGGCACCCCGCTGGCCGAGGTGCTGCGGGCGCAGGCCGCGGACGTCCGGGAGGCCGGCAAGCGCCGGCTGCTCGAGGCCGGCGGGCGCAAGGAGATCGCGATGATGGTGCCGGTCGTCTTCCTGGTGCTGCCGGTGACCGTCCTGTTCGCGCTCTATCCCGGCTTGATCAGCATCGTCTCGCTGGCCCGATGAGCCCGCGGACACGACAGGGAGGACGCAGCATGCCGAAGTTCGCGGGGGTCCTGGCGGCGCTGGCCGCACTGGCCGACCGCCTGCGCGGGGACGACGCCGAGCGGGGTGACGTGCCCGGCTGGGTGATGATCACGGTGATGACGGCGGCGCTGGTGCTGGCCATCCTCATCCCGTTCCGCGAGGCGATCGTCGCCGCGGTGACCAACGCCCTGGCCTCCGTCACGGCCGGTGGCTGAACCAGAACCCCGTCCTTCCCACCCCTCGCTGCGCTCGGCGCGGGCCCCGGGCCGGGGCCGGGACCGTTGCCTCACCTCACCGGACGACGGCGAGCGGGGTGCGGCGGTCGTGGAGTTCGTGTTCGTGTCGGTGTTGGTCGTGGTGCTGCTGCTGGCGGTGCTGCAGGTGGCGGTGTACGTGCACGTGCGCAACGTGGTGACCGCCGGCGCGCAGGACGGCGCCCGGTTCGCGGCCAACGCCGACGTGCCCTCGTCCGCGGGTGCCGATCGCGCGGTGGCGGTGGTGGCGCGGGCGACCTCGCCGCGGACCGCCGCGGGGCTGGTGTGCAGCTCGGTGCAGGAGGTCGACGCCAGCGGGTTGACGCTGGTGGTGGTCCGCTGCTCGGGGGCGGTGCCCACGCTGCTGGGCGGGCTGGGCGCGCTGCTGCCGGTCGAGGTCACCGGCCGGGCGGTGGAGGAGGCGCGGTGAGCGAGCTCGCGAGCTCACCATGGGCCGAGCGGGTCCACCGCACGCGGCCGACCAGCGCCGGCGAGGAGGGCGCGTGAGGTGGCTGCGGGCCCGGCTGGGCCTGGTCGCCGAGGAGCGCGGCTCGGCGCTGGTGGAGTTCGCGTTCGTCGCGATCGTGGTCCTCGTGCCGCTGGTGTACGTCGTGGCGGGGTTCTCGGCGGTGCAGCGCGGGGTGTTCGCCTCGACCGCGGCCGCGCGGGAGGCCGGGCGGGCGATGGGCACCGCGCCGGACCCGGTCACCGGCGCCGCGCGGGCGCAGGCCGCGGCCCGGCTGGCGGTGGCCGACCAGTCGATCGAGGCCACCGATGTCCGGGTCGGCTACGCCCCGGCCGGTGCCGGCTGCGACGCCGCGGGCGGCTGGACGCCGACGCTGGCGCGTGGGGAGGAGTTCTCCGTCTGCGTGACGGTCACGGTGCGCATCCCGCTGCTGCCGGAGTTCGTCGACGCCAACACCGCCACCGGCCAGTTCCTCGTCGAACGCGACCGCTACGTCGACGCCTGAGCCACCCACTGCCGGCGTTCCTCGCGCACTGCCGGTCCTGCAGCACCGGCAACCCACGGACGACGCCGGCACCCCCGGACGACGCCGGCAACGGCTCTGCCGGTGGGCAGGTGGCCGCGCTGCCTACGACGTCCCCGCGACAACGCGCACGACCCGTCCTGGAGCACCGACGGCCTGTGAGGGACACCGGCGGTTGCCCGCTGGGGCGAGCAGGGACGAAGGACCCGGTGGTGGTCCGCTGCGAGTTGGTGGCAGCCTTGCGTCCCTTCCGGCGGGACGGGATGGTCTCGCCGCGGGTGAGACGAGCCTGGGGGAGATCATGCGCGTGTTCCGGGCCACGGTCGTTGCGGTGGTGGGTGCGGCAGCGGTGCTGTTCGCACCCGGGGTCGCCACGGCCGCCGTCGGGTCCCAGGACTGCAACCCGCCGTGGTTCTGGTGGATCCCGCTGCCCTGCCTGACGGAGTAGCTCCGCCCGGTGCGGGGCACGTCCGCCGGGGTCACGCGGCGCGACCGCGTTGGACCGACTCCAAACCGCGATGATCGTCACGCCCTGCAACAGCGGGTTCCGTTGCGTGTCGGCGCGCCGATTGTGGTGACGCCGGTCTCGGTACTCGAACACGCGCCGTGTCCGCGGCTGTACCTCTGTGTCCCATAGCCGGGCACGCTGCGTCACGGACATGCCCAGCAAAGCGTTCCCCGAGCGCGAGATCACCGGATCCGTTGGCGCGTGGCAGACGCGCGTGCTTACGGTGCCTGCCGGCGCCCGAGCGGGTGCCCGAGTGAACGATGTGGAGAACCGAAGGTCCCACCGACGCCATGCGCAGGTGCACGGGGGGAGAGGGCGGCGACGAGGCCGCTGTCCTGTCCGGTCCCACCCGCCTGGAGAGGGAGTTGGAATGCCCCGCCTGCCGCGTCCGAGTCCTCGTCCTCACCGGTCCCGTCAGAGCTGACGCCGGACACCTCCACCACCGCTCAGCCGTCCACCTGAGCTGAGCGCACGCCCGCTGCCGGGCGTCGCGAGCACGTCCGTCGTGCCGCGCCCTCCGATCCCGGCAGCACCCGGCCGACCGAACCGGCCCGGCTCTCCCCAGGACGCCGGCCCGGGATCCCGGCCTGCCCGCGTGACCTCCCCGCCCCCTCACGAACGGTTGCCCCATGCCCTCATCCGCCCCCGCGCCCCGCCGGTCCGCGTCCCCGACGTCCTCCCGCGCCGGAGGCAGCCTCCCGGTCGCGTCCCGGCGTGGCTGAGCGCAGGTACCCCTACGCCGACTTCAGCGAGCTCGCCGGCCCGCTGCAGGAGCCGGCGGGGGACTCCCGCATCCGGTTCGAGCCGGTGTCCCGTGGCGGCGCGCGCATCCGGGCCTGGCTGCTGGTGACCGCGGCCCTGCTCTTCGAGGTGCTGTTCCTGGTCTTCCTGCTGCGGCCGGCGCACCACCCGGAGTGGGCCGGCGACTGGCGCTCGGTGCTGGTCGTGGCGCTGATCGGCAGCGTCGCCGCCATCGAGGCCCTGCGCCTGGTGAACGTCTTCACGCTGGCGGTCGCGACGCTCAACGCGCGCGACCCGATCCCGCTGGCCCCGCTCCCCGGTCAGCGGATCGCGTTCATCACCACGATCGTGCCGAGCAAGGAGCCGATCGAGATGGTGCGCCGGACGCTGGCGGCCGCCCGCGCCGTCCGGTACGAGGGCACGCTCGACGTCTGGCTGCTCGACGAGGGCGACGACCCGGCGGTGCGCGCCATGTGCGCCGAGCTCGGCGTCCGCCACTTCACCCGGGCCGGCGTCCCCGAGTGGAACCAGCCCACCGGCCGGCACAAGGCGCGGACCAAGCACGGCAACTACAACGCCTGGCTCGACGCGCACGGCGACGGCTACGACTTCTGGATCTCGGTGGACTCCGACCACGTGCCGCTGCCGAACATGGCCGAGCGGCTCATGGGCTACTTCCGCGACCCGGACGTCGCCTTCGTGGTGGGCCCGCAGGTGTACGGCAACTACGACACCTTCGTCACCCGCGCCGCCGAGTCGCAGCAGTACCTGTTCCACAGCGTGCTGCAGCGGGCGGCCAACCGGTTCCGCGCCGCGATGTTCGTCGGCACCAACAACGCCGTCCGCATCTCGGCGCTGCGCGACATCGGCGGGCTGCAGGACTCCATCACCGAGGACGCCGCGACCAGCCTGGTCTGGCACGCCAGCACCAACCCGGGCACCGGCGCGCGCTGGCGGTCGGTCTACACCCCCGACGTCCTGGCGGTGGGGGAGGGCCCGAGCACCTGGCGGGACTACTTCACCCAGCAGGGCCGGTGGGCCCGCGGGACCGACGAGATCGTGCTGCGCCGCTTCTGGCGGCTGGCCCCGCGGATGGCCGTCGCGCAGCGGCTGCACTACACGCTGCTGATGTCGTACTACCCGGCGACCGCGGTCAGCTGGGTCCTCGGCGTCACCAACCTGGTCGCCTACCTGCTGACCGGCGTGGCCGGCCTGCTGGTGTCGGCCCAGCTGTGGCTGATGCTCTACGTCAACGCCGCGGTGCTGCAGGTCGCCGTCTACTTCTGGAACCGCAGGCACAACGTGAGCCCGCACGAGGAGGAGGGCTCCTCAGGCGTCAGCGGGATGGTGATCTCGGTGATGTCGACGCCGCTGTACGTCAGCGCGCTGTGGGCCGCGATCCGCAACCGCAGCACCGGCTTCGCCGTCACCCGCAAGGGCGCGGTCAGCGGGAGCAGCCTGGCCGCCTTCTCCCGGCACCTGGCCTGGGCCGCAGTCCTGCTCGTCGCGCTGGTGGCCTCGCAGCTGCTCGGCCACACCCACCCGGCGATCCGCGTCTGGGCCGTGCTGAGCCTGGTCATGTGCCTGCTGCCGGTGGCGATCTGGGCCACCGCGTCGGTCCGGCAGCGCCGGCACGCCCCCGAGGGGACGCCGTCCCTGCCCGCCCCGGTCGTGCCGGACGCCGTCGCCGCCGTCCGCCTCCGCACGCCGGCCGTCACCTTCGTCGGCAACCGCGCGGTCGACGTCCCCCAGACCCAGGAGAGCACCCGATGATCCGACCCAAGCCGAAGCGCAGCCGCCGGTTGCGCAACGCCGCCCTGGTGGCCGCGACGGTGGCGGGGCTGGTCGCGGCCAACGGCCCGGTCGTCACCGCCGTGGCCCAGGGGGCCTACGACGACTTCCAGCACAGCCGGCCGGACTACAAGGCGCAGTACGGCTCGTGGGAGACCATCGAGCTGCCCGAGGAGTACCGGGCGCAGGCCGTCCACGCCGCGCTGCTGCACACCGGCAAGGTGCTGCTCGTCGCCGGGTCGGGCAACGACGCCGAGGACTTCGAGGCCGGCAGCTTCACGACGATCGTCTGGGACCCGGTCACCGGCGACACCAAGGAGGTGCCGACGCCGGAGGACCTGTTCTGCTCTGGGCACGCCTACCTGCCCAACGGCAACCTGCTCATCGCCGGGGGCACGCGCAAGTACGAGGTGCTCGCCGACGACGTCACCAGGGCCGCCGGCGTCCTCACCGTGAAGAACGAGCGCCACGACGGCTCGGTCACCCTGCCCACGGGCACCCGCTTCACCGCGCGCGGCCACGGCTACGTCTCCACCGAGGACGTCACGGTGCCGCCCGCGCACCTGATGGGCGACGGCAGCTCCGTGGCCGGCGAGCAGGACGTCTGGATCGAGGCCGAGGAGGAGGGCGACGCCCCGGTCGTCACGGGCGGCCAGCAGTTCCAGGTCGAGGACGTCGAGCCCGAGCGGCGCCGCGACCTCTACGGCCAGGGCGACACCATCACCCTGGACAAGCAGAACTACCGCGGGCTCGACGCCTCCTACGAGTTCGACGTCGCCACCGAGACCTACCGCGAGACCGACCGGCTGACCGAGTCGCGCTGGTACCCGACGCTGGTCGGCCTGGAGGACGGCGGCGTGCTCGCCGTCTCCGGTCTCGACGAGCACGGCCAGGTCCTCGACGGCGAGAACGAGGTCTACGACCCGGCCACCCGCAGCTGGGAGGACCACCCCGAGCTGGAGCGCTACTTCCCGACCTACCCGGCCCTGTTCCGGCTCGCCGACGGGCACCGGCTGTTCTACAGCGGCTCCAACACCGGCTACGGGCCGGCCGAGGAGGGCCGCCAGCCCGGCATCTGGGACCTCGACGACAACAGCTGGACCGACGTCCCCGGCCTGCGCGACCCGGAGTTCACCGAGACCAGCTCCTCGTTCCTGCTCGCGCCCGCGCAGGACCAGCGGGTCGGCATCGTCGGTGGCGGCGGGGTCGGGGACAGCGAGGAGTCCACGGCGCGCTTCGACGTCGTCGACCTCAGCGAGCCGGAGCCGCGCTACCAGCCGGCCGCCAGCGACTACCCGAGCCCGGCGCGCTACCTCAACGCGGTCACGCTGCCCGACGACACCACCCTGCTCACCGGGGGCTCGGTCGGCTACCGCGGCAACTCGCAGAGCGACCTCCACCTGACCACGGTGTACGACCCGCACAGCGGCCACCTGCACGAGGCGGCGCCGAACGAGGTCGGGCGCAACTACCACGCCACCGCGCTGCTGCTGCCCGACGGGCGGGTGATGACCATGGGCTCGGACCCGCTGTTCTCCGACGAGGGGAACACCGTCCCCGGGACGTTCGAGACGCGGATCGAGATCTACTCCCCGCCGTACCTCTTCGCCGGCGACCGCCCGGAGGTCACCGACGCGCCGGAGGAGGTCACCCGCGGCAGCTCCTTCCCGGTCAGCACCGACGGCGAGGTCGCCGAGGCGCGGCTGGTGCGGCCCAGCGCGGTGACCCACCAGACCGACCCCGAGCAGCGCTCCGTCGCCCTCGACGTCCGGCCGGCGTCCTGCCCGGGGACGGCGGCCGGCGACCCCGCCGCCGAGCACCCCGCGGACTGCCCGGACGGCTGCTGCGGCAGCGGCTCCTACGAGCTCGGCGTCCCCGAGGAGGAGGGCCTCACGCCCGACGGCTGGTACATGTTGGTCGTGGTCGACGAGAAGGGCGTCCCCTCCCCGGCGCGCTGGGTGCACGTCGGATGAGGACGCGCCTGCACGCCCGACGGTCCGTCCGGGCCGCGGTGCTGGCCGCCGTCGCCGGCACCGCGGTCGCCTGCGGCGGCGCCGACACCCCCGAGACCCCCGAGACCCCGGCGGCGGAGTCCGGCCGGCTGGCGGGGGAGGAGCTGTGGCTCAACCCCGAGGGCCACGGCCCCGCCGCGGTCCAGCAGGCCCTCGCCGAGGGGCGGACGGCGGACGCCGAGGCGCTGGCCCCGCTGGCCGACCAGCCGACCGCCACCTGGATCGCCACCCCCGACAACCCCTATCCGGCGGTCGAGGAGATCTCCCTCGCCGCGGCCGCCGAGGACGAGCTCCCGGTGCTGGTGGCCTACAACGTGCCGGGGCGGGACTGCGGGTCCTACTCCGCCGGCGGCGCCGCCGGCGTCGACGCCTACCTGAGCTGGATCGGCAGCTTCGCCGCGGCTCTCGGCGACCGGCCCGCGGTGGTCGTCCTCGAGCCGGACGCCGTCCCGCAGGCCCTGGTCGGGTGCGAGGGCGTCGACCCCGCGGGGCGCTACCAGATGCTCGCTCAGGCCGTGGAGATCCTCGACCGGCAGCCGGAGACCCGGGTCTACGTGGACGCCGGCAACGCCAGCTGGGTGGACGACCTGCCGGCGCTCGCCGACGCCCTGCGCCGCAGCGGCGTCGACCGGGCCGACGGGTTCGCCCTCAACGTCTCGAACTACGAGACCACCGAGGCGAGCGCGGACTACGGGCTGGAGCTGTCCCGGGAGCTTGAGCAGGGTGCGCCCGAGGGCACGCCTCCCGCCCACTTCGTCGTCGACACCAGCCGCAACGGCGCCGGCCCGCCGGAGGACGCCGCCGGCGGCGAGGGCCGCTGGTGCAACCCGCCGGACCGGGAGGTCGGCGCCGCGCCGACGACGTCCCCCGACCTCGACCGGGTCGACGCGCTGCTCTGGGTGAAGCAGCCGGGCGACTCCGACGGCACCTGCGCGGGCGGTCCGCCCGCCGGCCAGTGGTGGCCCGAGATGGCCCTGGAGCTGGTGGACGGCGAGGACGGCTGACCGAGGACCTCCCTGCCCCGGCCTCCCCGGGCGGCGCCCGGCCGGTCAGCCCGCGGCGACGCCGCGGCACTCGCGGAGGTAGTCCGCCCAGTCCCACCCGGCGAGGAACTCCCGCGCCGCCGTCGTCCCCGCGGTCACCAGCCGCGCCCGCTCGGCCGGGCTGATGTCGAAGTCGGTCGCCCGGGTGCCGCTGGTGTCGATGGAGACGGCCCGGCGGCGCACGCACGGCTGGGCGAGGTAGGTGCGGTCCCGCCCGTTCACGGTGGTGGCGACCAGGGAGTCCAGCAGGCGCACCGGCGGCGGCAGCAGGCGGCGGTGGGGGAAGACGGAGACCTCCCCGTCGGAGAGGACGTCGCCGACCCCGACGCCGAAGGTCGGCCAGCGCGGGGGAGCGGCGTCGGTGCGGTCGAAGATCTCCACCGGGAAGTTCGACAGCACCCCGCCGTCCAGCAGGGTCGACCGCCGCCCGGTGCGGCGGTCGCGCAGCGTCTGCGGCGCGAAGAAGAACGGGATGGCCAGGGACGCCCGTATGGCGTCGGCGACCGGCTGGGCGTCGGGGTCCAGGCCGTAGTCGCGGTAGTCCCAGGGCAGCCGCAGCAGCCGGCCGCGGCTGACGTCGGTCGCCGTCACCACCAGCCGGTAGCGCTGCCACGGCGCCAGCGTCGGGTCGTCGCCGGGGTCCTCGCGGCGCAGGTCGCCGAAGGTGCGCACGCCGAGGTCGGCGAGCTCCCGGCGCACCCACTCGGTGACGTAACGCCCGGGGTGCAGCCCGGACCGGGTGAGCAGCCCGACCGCCGGGGCGACGACCGGGACCGGTGCCCAGGCGTCGGGCACCCGGTCGTACTCCAGGCGGGACGTCCGCTCGAGCACGCCGTCGGCGTCTAGTCCGGTGGCGAGGAAGGCGGCGAGGACGGCGCCCGCCGAGGAGCCCGCGACCCGTTCGAAGCGGTAGCGGCGCAGCAGCTCGACGGTGGCGCCGACCAGGGCGATGCCCTTGACCCCACCGCCCTCGAGGACCAGGTCGGCCGGCAGCCGGTCGGGAGGGGGCACGCCCGCACCGTAGGCACGCCCCCTCCCGCTCCGCTCAGCCGCCGCGCCCCACCTCCGCGGCCACCACGCCGCGGAGGGCGAGCAGGAGCGCCGGGTCGGACGTGTTGCCGCGATCGAGGGCGATGCGGGCGTCCGCGGGCAGGCTGGCCAGCTCGACGTCGTCGAGCCAGGCCGTGTCGTCGCCCATCCGGCGGCCGACCTTCAGGTTGTCGCCCTCGGGGCGGAGCACGTAGTCCTCGCTGTCGACCGTGATGGTCATCTCCTCGTCCATGCCCCCGCCCTACCCCGCGGAGCTGTCACTCCACCCCGGCAGGATGGCCGCGTGGCGGACGACGTGTGCGAGATCGTGGTCACGGGAAGTGACGCGGAGTGGCTGAGCGGGTACACACGGACACTGGTGGAGGAGAGACTGGTGGCCTGCGGTCACCAGTTCGCCGCCATCCGGTCCGTCTACCGCTGGGAGGGCGCCGTGCACGACGAACCCGAGGCGCGCGTCGCCCTGCACACCCGGCGCTCGCTGGTGCCGGAGGTCGTCGCGCGCACTGCCGAGCTCCACCCGTACGACGTCCCGTGCGTCATCGCCCTGCCGCTGGTCGGGGGCAACCCCGACTACCTGCGCTGGGTGGTGGAGGAGACGCGCGAGCCACGGGACGGAGGGGGGTGGGGCGGGGCATGAGCACCGTCCACCCGGGCACCGTGCCCACCGAGACCGACGAGGACCGCTCGGACCTGGCAGGAGAGCTCGTGGGACGACGACCGGAGGAGCACGAACTGCCCCTCGACGTCCGCCGCCGGGTCGACGGTCCGGCCCAGCCCGCCGTCGTCGTCGAGGCGGTGCTCGACGCGCTGCCCTCGCCGACCCTGCTGATCGACGCCGGCGGCACGGTGCTGCTGGCCAACACCGCCTGGGAGAAGGTCGCCGACGTCCTCGGTGACGACCGGGTCCGCGTCGGGGTCGACGGCGACTACTTCGCCATGGCCCGCCGGCTCAACGGGGACGACAGCACCGCCACGCTGATCGAGGAGCTGCGCGCGCTCTCCCGCGGCGAGCGCCCCTCGGTGCAGGCCGACTACGCCCTCCAGCTGCGCGGCGGCACGCACTGGGTCCACCTGCAGGCCTCGCGGGTCGACCAGGCCGGCCAGGTCGTGGTCACCCACACCGACGTCACCAACCGGGTCGCCGCCGAGCGGGCCTCGCACTGGCGGGCCCGCCACGACACCCTCACCGAGCTGCCCAACCGCGCCCACCTGCACGAGCTCATCGACGCCGAGCTGCAGCAGCACGACCGGGGGCCGGTCTCGGTCCTCTTCCTCGACGTCGACGGCTTCAAGGACGTCAACGACTCCCTCGGCCACGAGGCCGGCGACGACCTGCTGCGCCAGATCGCGCAGCGGCTGACCGGCGTGACCCGCGTCGGCGACACCGTCGGCCGGCTGGGTGGCGACGAGTTCGTCGTCCTGTGCCGCGACTGCGACTCCACCGGGGCGGAGGCCCTGGCCGACCGGTGCCGGGCCAGCATCGACCGCCCGTTCGACCTCGGCGGCCGGTTGGTGCGGCTGGGCGTCAGCATCGGCATCGCCACCGCAGCGGACTCCCCGACGCGGGTGCGCTCCACGGACCTGGTCCGCGACGCCGACCTGGCGATGTACGCGGCGAAGGCGGCCGGCCGCAACCGGGTCCGGCTGTTCACCGCGGACCTGCGCGCCGCCGCCCAGCACAAGGCCACCGTCGCCGCCGAGCTGCGCGACGCGGTGGACGACGGCCAGCTGGTGCTGCACTACCAGCCGGTGCTGCACCTGGCCTCGGGCCGGTGCACCGGAGTCGAGGCGCTGATCCGCTGGCAGCACCCGCGCCGGGGCCTGCTCGCGCCGGCCGACTTCCTGCCGACGGCGCTCCAGCACGACCTGATGACCCCGATCGCCCGCTGGGTGCTGGGCACCGCAACCCGGCAGACCGCGGCGTGGGCGGCGGCCGGGCTGCACCTGGTCACCTCGGTGAACATCAGCGCCAACCACGTCGCCACCGGCACGCTGGTCGCCGACGTCCACGAGGCGCTGCAGGCCTCCGGGCTGCCGCCCGAGCAGCTCGTCGTCGAGCTGGCCGAGCGCTCGGTCGCCGAGGACGTCGAGCGCGCCGCCGCGCAGTTCGCCGAGCTGCGCCGCTCCGGCGTCGAGGTGTCGATCGACGACTTCGGCAGCGGCTTCTCCTCGCTGGGCCAGCTGGTCGCCATGCCGACCGGGCTGCTCAAGATCGACCGCAGCCTGGTGGCCTACCCGCCGGGGCGGCGCAGCCAGGCGGCCGCGGCGATCGCCGCCGTCGTCGCGCTGGCCCAGGCCTGTGGTGTGCGCACCCAGGCCGAGGGCGTGGAGACCGCCGAGCAGCTGGCGCTGGCCACCGAGCTCGGCTGCACCTTCGCGCAGGGCTACCACCTGGCCCGGCCGATGCCCGCCGAGGACCTGACCGGCTGGCTCGCCGGGTACGCCGCCCCGCCGGCCACCGCCCTGTTCTGACCGGCCTCCCTGCAGGGGCCCGCCGCGAGCGTGCGAGCGGTGGGGGGCAGGGAGGTCCTCTGTCAGCCGGGCTCGCCGCGCATCTTGCGACGGGCCACCACGACCAGGTCGACGGCGGCCGCCGCCGCCAGCACGAACAACACCACCGCGGGCCAGACGGGCAGGTCGTCGCCGGAGAGCCAGAGCAGGCCGGCGCCCAGGCAGAAGACGAGGCCGAAGGCGGCCAGCACCAGCCGCAGCGTCAGCGCCGACCGCGCCGGCGGTGCGCCGCCGATGCCGGCCGTCGGGTCGTGGTGGTCGGGGAGGCCGCGCTGGTAGTCCTCGCGGGACCGCCGCCGGCGGGGTTCGCTCATGCCGTGGCTGCCTACCCGGTCCCGGAGCGCGACTACCCTGGGTCGATGTGGCCGCTGACTTCTCCGTCGTCCTGGACGAACTCGACACGACCCTGAAGTCCATCGAGGCGGTCCTCGACGTCGACCGGCTGCGTCGCGAGGTGGCCGAGCTCGAGCAGCAGGCCGCCGCCCCCGACCTCTGGAACGACGTCGAGGCCGCGCAGGCACTGACCTCCAAGCTCTCCTACCTGCAGGGCGACCTGCGCCGGGTCGAGGAGCTGCGCAGCCGGCTCGACGACGTCGGCCTGCTGCACGAGCTCGCGCACGAGGAGGACGACGCGGCCACCCTGGCCGAGGCCGAGCGGGAGCTGGAGAGCCTGCGCCAGGCGATCGACGAGCTCGAGGTGCGCACCCTGCTCTCGGGCGAGTACGACTCCCGCGAGGCGCTGGTGACCATCCGCTCCGAGGCCGGGGGCGTCGACGCCGCCGACTTCGCCGAGATGCTCATGCGGATGTACCTGCGCTGGGCCGAGCGGCACAAGTACCCCGTCGAGCTCTACGACGTCAGCTACGCGGAGGAGGCCGGCATCAAGTCGGCGACCTTCGCGGTCAAGCAGCCCTACGCCTACGGCACGCTCTCGGTCGAGCAGGGCACCCACCGGCTGGTGCGCATCTCGCCGTTCGACAACCAGGGCCGCCGGCAGACGTCGTTCGCCGGTGTCGAGGTGCTGCCCGTCGTCGAGCAGACCGACCACGTGGACATCCCGGAGAACGAGATCCGCATCGACGTCTTCCGGTCCAGCGGCCCCGGCGGGCAGAGCGTGAACACCACCGACTCCGCCGTCCGGATCACCCACCTGCCGACCGGCATCGTCGTCTCCTGCCAGAACGAGAAGTCCCAGATCCAGAACCGGGCGGCGGCCATGCGCGTCCTCCAGGCGCGACTGCTGGCCAAGCGGCAGGAGGAGCAGCGGGCCGAGATGGACGCGCTGCGCGGCGAGGGCAGCAGCTGGGGCAACCAGATGCGCTCCTACGTCCTGCACCCGTACCAGATGGTCAAGGACCTGCGCACCGAGCAGGAGACCGGGAACACCTCCGCCGTCCTCGACGGGGACATCGACCCGTTCATCGAGGCCGGCATCCGGTGGCGTCGTCAGCAGGAGGCCGTGCCGTCCAGCTGAAGGACCCCTGCCCCCCACCACTCGCGAGCTCGCGGCGGGACCTCGCAGGGGGCCACAGGTGTCCCGCTCGTCACACCCGTCGCACGGCCGGACGCCGGATGCGCCACGCTGGGTGACGGGCGTCCCGGGCCCCGTGCGGAGTCGCTCACGCTCCGTCGGGACGGGACGGCGGCCGACCGCGCGTGACACTCCAGTCTCCCCGGTCGGAGAGGTACCGTGGCCCCTCGTGATCGAACTGCAACACGTCACCAAGCTCTACCCGGCCAGCTCGCGGCCGGCTCTCGAGGACGTGTCGACGGAGATCGACAAGGGCGAGTTCGTCTTCCTCATCGGCTCCTCGGGCTCGGGCAAGTCGACCTTCCTGCGGTTGCTGCTCAAGGAGGACGACCCCACCAAGGGGAACGTCATCGTCAACGGCAAGACGCTCAACACGATGAGCAAGTGGCAGGTGCCCAAGCTCCGCCGCACCATCGGCTGCGTCTTCCAGGACTTCCGCCTGCTGCGCAACCGCACCGTGGCGCAGAACGTGGCCTTCGCGCTGGAGGTCATCAACAAGCCCCAGCGGACCATCAAGCGCGTCGTCCCCGAGGTGCTGGAGATGGTCGGCCTCGAGGGCAAGGCCAACCGGCTGCCCAGTGAGCTCTCCGGTGGCGAGCAGCAGCGCGTCGCCATCGCCCGCGCGTTCGTCAACCGGCCGCTGGTGCTGCTGGCCGACGAGCCCACCGGCAACCTCGACCCGGAGACCAGCGAGGGCATCATGCTGCTGCTGGAGCGCATCAACCGGACCGGGACGACGGTCGTCATGGCGACGCACGACTACCACATCGTGGACTCGATGCGCCGGCGCGTGATCGAGCTCAACGGGGGAGTCCTCACCCGCGACCAGTCGCGCGGTGTCTACGGGGTCGGCCGCTGACCCGGTCGCCCGCTCCTCCACCTGCCTGACCTCACGACAGGGAACCAATGCGCGTCAACTTCGTGCTCTCCGAGGTGGCCACCGGGCTGCGTCGCAACCTGACCATGACGGTCGCGATGATCCTGACCACGGCCATCTCGCTCGGCCTCATGGGCACCGGTCTGCTGATCGCCGGGATGATCTCCGACATGAAGGAGATCTACTACGACAAGGTGCAGGTCTCCATCTTCCTGGCCGACGACGTCACCGACGAGCAGCGGGCGGCCATCGACCAGCAGCTGTCGGGCTCGCCCGAGGTGGCCAACCACATCCACGAGTCCAAGGAAGAGGCCTACGCCCGCTTCCAGCAGCAGTTCAGCCAGCAGCCGGAGCTCGTGCAGAACACCCCGCCGGACGCGCTGCCGGAGAGCTTCCGCGTCGAGCTGGTCAACCCCGAGCGCTACTCGGTCATCGCCGCGGAGTTCCCCAACGGGCAGAACGGCGTCGACCAGGTGCGCGACGAGGGCGACTTCCTCGACCGCCTGTTCAGCCTGCTCAACGGCGCCCGCAACGCGACGATCGCCGTCGCCGTCGTCCAGGCGCTCGCGGCGTTGCTGCTGATCTCCAACACGATCCAGCTGGCCGCGTTCAACCGGCGCAACGAGACCAACATCATGCGGCTGGTCGGCGCCTCCCGCTGGTACACCCAGCTGCCGTTCATCCTCGAGGCCGCGCTGGCCGGGCTGATCGGTGCGCTGCTGGCCATCGGCGGGCTGGTCGTCACCAAGATCCTGTTCGTGGACAAGACCCTCGCCGGGCCGATCCGCGCCGGGATCATCCCGCCGGTCGACTGGGGCGCGATCGCCTTCATCAGCCCGGTCATCGCCGCCGCCGGCGTGGGCCTGGCCGCCGTCGCCGCCTACGTCACGCTGCGCCTGTACGTGCGCATCTAGCGCCTCCGTCCTCCCCGCGGAATCTGCACGGTGGCGGCCATCAGCGCTCCGATGGCCGCCACCGCGCAGATCTCGCCGTCTCCGGGCGCCCAGTAGCCTGGGGACATGCCGCGTGAAGAGGGGCGCAAGCTCATCGCCCAGAACAAGAAGGCGCGGCACGACTACTCGATCCTCGACACCTACGAGGTGGGCCTGGTGCTCACCGGCACCGAGGTGAAGAGCCTGCGTGCCGGCCGTGCCTCGCTCGTCGACGGCTTCGCCACGGTGGACGACGGCGAGGTCTGGCTGCAGCACGTGCACATCCCCGAGTACGCCGAGGGCACGTGGACCAACCACGCCCCGCGGCGCAAGCGCAAGGTGCTCATGCACCGCGCCGAGATCGACAAGCTCATCGGCAAGACCAAGGAGGGCGGCCTGACCCTCGTGCCGCTCGACCTGTACTTCAAGGACGGCAAGGTCAAGGCGACCCTCGCCCTCGCCAAGGGCAAGAAGTCCTACGACAAGCGGCAGGACCTCGCCGAGCGCGACTCGCGCCGGGAGATCCAGCGGGCCTTCGGGCGCTACGTGAAGGGACGGCGGTAAGTGCTGGTGTGCCGATGAGGGGTGTGGCCTACGACCGGTACGGCGGCCCCGAGGTCCTGACCCTCCGCGACGACCTGCCCGACCCCCCGGTGGGCCCCGACACCGTGCTGGTGCGCGTGCACGCCGCCGCCGTCAACCCGGTCGACGTGCTCATCCGCTCCGGCGGGCTGACCGGCGCCTATCCGCACCACCTGCCGATCATCCCGGGCTGGGACGTGGCCGGGGTCGTCGAGGCCGCCGGGCCCGCGGTCACCGCGTTCGCCGCCGGTGACGAGGTGTTCGGCTACGTCCGCCGGGACGACGTGCAGTGGGGGACGACGGCCGAGCTCGTGCCGGCGCCGCAGCGGTGCCTGGCGCACAAGCCGGAGTCGCTGTCCTTCGCCGAGGCGGCGGGGCTGCCGCTGGCCGGGCTGACCGCCTACCAGGCGCTGACCGAGGCGCTCGACGTGCACGAGGGCGAGCGGGTGCTGGTGCACCGCGCGGCCGGTGGTGTCGGCTTCTCCGCCGTCCAGATCGCCGTCGCGCTGGGCGCGCACGTCATCGGCACGGCGAGTCCGCGCAACCACGGCTTCCTGCGGGACGCCGGGGTGGGCGAGGTGCTCGACTACTCGGCCGGGCCGGTCAGCGCGCAGCTGTCCGAGCCGGTCGACGCCGTTCTCGACCTGGTCGGCGGCGACACCCTGGCCGACGCGCCGAAGCAGGTCCGCGACCGCGCCCGCATCACCTCCGTGGTCGACCCGGTGGTCAACGAGATGGGCGGCCGCTACGTCTTCGTCCGTCCCGAGCACGAGCACCTCGAGGAGCTCGGCCGGATGGCCGACGCCGGCCAGCTGCGGGTGCCGGTCGCCCGGGCGTTCCCGCTGGAGCAGACCGCGGAGGCGCAGGAGCTGGTCGCGGGCGGGCACGTGCGCGGCAAGGTCGTCGTCACGCTGCGCTCGTGACCACGGGCACGGTCACGCTGCGGTGAGGGGCGCCGTCCCGCCGCCGGTCGACGACGCCGACGTCCCCCGGTACTGGCGCGAGCTGGGCCTGCCCGGGCTCGTCGACGTGCACGTGCACTTCCTGCCCGAGCGGGTGCAGGCCAAGGTCTGGGACTACTTCGCCGCCGCTGAGACCCACTACGGCGCGGCCTGGCCGGTGCAGTACCCGCTGCCCGAGGACGAACGGCTGGCGGTGCTCGACCGGCTCGGGGTCCGGGCCTTCCCGACGCTGCCCTACCCGCACAAGGCCGGCATGGCCGCCTGGCTCAACGACTGGTCGGCGCGGTTCGCCGCCGCGCACCCGCGGGTGCTGCAGTCGGCGACCTTCTTCCCCGAGCCGGAGGCGGCGTCCTACGTCGAGGCGGCGCTCCACCGCGGCGTGCGCGTGTTCAAGGTGCACGTCCAGGTGGGCGCCTTCGACCCGCGCGACCCGCTGCTGGACCCGGTGTGGGCGCGGCTGGAGGAGACCGGCACCCCCGTCGTCATCCACTGCGGCTCCGGCCCGCTGCGCGGGGAGCACACGGGGCCCGCGCCGATGACCGGCCTGCTCGAGCGCCACCCGCGGCTGCAGCTGGTCATCGCCCACCTCGGCATGCCCGAGTACGCGGCCTTCCTCGACCTGGCCGAGCGCTACGAGCGGGTGCACCTGGACACCACGATGTTCGCCACCGACTTCACCGAACGGCTCATGCCGTTCGACCCGGCCCTGCGGCCGCGGCTGGGCGCGCTGCGGGACAAGGTGGTGCTCGGCAGCGACTTCCCGTCCATCCCGTACCCGTACGCCCACCAGCTGGCCGCCCTGCACCGGCTGGAGCTGGGGGAGGAGTGGCTGCGCGCCGTCCTCTGGCACAACGGCGCCCGGATGTTCGCGCTGGCGCCCTGACCCCGGGGCGGGTCGCTGCGGTGGCAGGGCCGCGCCCGGCTGGCCAGGGTGGACGCGTGCGACTCACCGCGACCGTGCTGGACACCCCCGACCCGAGGGGGCTCGCGCGCTTCTACCAGCGCCTGCTCAGCTGGCCGATCACGAGCGACGGGCCGGAGTGGGTGACCCTCCGGCCGGAGGACGGCGGCGCGGGGCTGTCCTTCCAGCTCGAGACCGACCACGTGCCGCCGGTGTGGCCGGCGGGCCCCGGCGACCCGCGCATGCAGGTGCACCTCGACATCGAGGTCGACGACCTCGACGCGGCGGTCGCGCTCGCCGTCGAGGCCGGTGCGACGGTGGCGGAGTTCCAGCCGCAGGACGGCGTCCGGGTGTGCCTGGACCCGGCCGGTCACCCGTTCTGCCTGTTCCTGCCCGGCTGGTGACCCCTCAGCGCGGGCCGGCGGGGTAGTCCGGGTGCAGCTGGGCGGCCCGGTCGACCTCCTCGGGCGTCAGCAGGGCGACGGTGCGGACCGACGCGACGCCGCCCCCGGTGATGGTGAGCGACAGCGCCGCGGCGGCCGCGCTGTCGGGCAGCTCGACGATCGCGTAGACGTCGGCGTCCCCGAGCGCGAAGTCGAAGCTCTCCAGCCGCCCCTCCAGGTCCAGGACGGCGTGCTCCAGGGCGCTGCGCCGGGCCGACCCCCCGGCCGCCATCACCGCCCGCGCGCCCTGCGCCTGGTACCGGGCGATGACCAGGAAGCGGGGCACGGGGGCCCTCCTCTCGGCGGCGTGCGCCGATGCTGACGCGGGGTTGGACCCGGCCGCAACACAGCCGCGGGAACCCGGTCGACCGCGGCGGTCGCCGTCCCTACGCTGCGCGGCGTGCTCGACCTGCCCGCGGGCCTCACCGCCCGACCGTTGACCGCCGAGGACCTCCCCGCCGCGGCCGGGCTGCTCGCCGCCGCCGAGCCGGTCGACGACACCGGTGAGCACGACGACGCCGACGACCTCGCCGAGTGGTGGGTCAACGACCTGGTCGACCTGTCCAGCGACGGTCGGGCGGTGTGCACCGCCGACGGCACGCTGGTCGGGGTGGCCGTGGTGCTGTCCATCAGTGGGGCGCGGGGGGACCACCGCGTCCTGCTGGAGGGGCGGGTGCACCCGGCCTGGCGCGGGCGCGGCATCGGCCGCGCGCTGCTGGGCTGGCAGCTGCGCCGCGCCGCGGAGGTGCACCGCCGGGACCGCCCCGAGCTGCCGGCCCGGCTGACCGTCTCGGTGTACCCGGGCATGGGCTCGCTGGAGTCACTGGTCCGCCGCGCCGGCTTCGCGGCCGAGCGCTGGTACGCCGACATGGACCGGCCGCTGACCGGGCTGCCGGAGGTGCCGGCGGTGCCCGGCGTCGAGCTGGTGCCCTTCGCCTGGGACCGGGACGACGAGGTGCGGCGGGCGCACAACGCGGCCTTCACCGACCACCACGGCTCGGGCGAGCGCGACGCGACCACGTGGCGGGCCTGGTTCACCGGGACGCGTGCCTTCCGGCCGGACCTGTCGGTGCTCGCTCTCGTCGACGGGGCGGTGGCCGGATACGTGCTGACCTACGTGTACGAGGCCGACACCCGCGCGACCGGCGTCCAGCAGGCCCACATCGGGCAGCTCGGCGTCCTGCGCCCGGCCCGCGGGCGCGGCATCGCGTCGGCCCTGATCCTCGCGGCGCTGCGCGCGGGCGCCGCCGCCGGCTGCGACACCGCGGGGCTGCAGGTCGACACCGAGAACCCGACCGGGGCGTTCGGGCTGTACCAGCGGCTGGGGTTCACGCGCGTGCGCACCCGCGTCCAGTGGGCCAGCACCCGCCTCCCGGGGACGTGAGCTGGGCCGACGGCGCCGGGCTGGTCGAGCTGCCCGGCGGGGCGCGGGTCCGGGGCCGCCGGCTGGGCGCCCCGGCGTCCCCGGCGGACCGGGCGGTCGTGCTCGGCGGCGGCCCCCTGCCGCCGTGGCCGGCGCGCCGGGTCCGCTGGCCGGACTTCTGGATCCCGCTGGACCGCGCCGACGCCCTCGCCGCGCTCAGCGAGGCGCTGGACCGGGCGCGGGCGGGGGAGCGGGTCGAAGTGGCCTGCCACGGCGGGGTCGGCCGCACCGGCACCGCGCTGGCCGCGCTGGCCGTCCTGGACGGGCTGCCGGCTGCCGATGCCGTCCGCTGGGTGCGCGAGCGGTACCACCCGCGCGCGGTCGAGACGCCGTGGCAGCGCCGGTGGCTGCGCTCGCTGGGCCGGCACGCCGGCCCCCGTCCCGGCTAGGCCCTCCCCAGGCTCCGGGTGGGCCCTCCCACGGTGAGGGGGACGGCGTCCCCCTGGAGTGGTGGGTGGCAGGGGGTCCTCCTACATTCCGCGCCATGGTCAGCGCCGATCCCCCCGCCCCCGACGTCGCCCGCGCACACCGCGCCGTCGAGCCGCTGCACAACCACGTCTACTTCTCGCCCGAGCAGGACGAGCACCTGACCGCGGTCGGGCTGCGCCCGGGCCGGATGTGCTACTTCGCCGGGCGCGCGGCCGCGATGGGCGCGGTCGGTCCGGGCACCGTGACGGCGACCTTCGTCAACTTCGCCCCCGCGCTCGTGGCCCGGCACGTGCCGCGGGCCTGGACCCTCGCCGCTCCGGAACAGGTGCTCGCCGCGCGCCTCGACGGTGCCCGCGCCTCGCTGACCCGGCTGCTCGGGGGTGCGGACGCCGCCGCCGCGCCGGAGGTGGCCGAGCTCGCCGACCTGCTGCGGGAGGCCTGCACCGCGCTCACCCCCGAGGGCCGCCCGCTGTACGCCGCGCACGCCGACCAGCCCTGGCCGGAGGAGCCGGTGCCGTCGCTGTGGCACGGTGCCACGCTCCTGCGCGAGCACCGCGGCGACGGGCACGTCGCCTGCCTGCTGCGGGCGGGGCTCACCGGCCTCGAGTCGCTGGTCACCCACACGCTGACCGGCCGCGGTTTCACCGAGGCCGCCGCCAAGGCCACCCGCGGCTGGAGCGACGAGGAGTGGGCCGCGGCCGCCGACCGGCTGGCCGCGCGGGGACTGGTGGCCGACGGCGCGCTGACCGAGGCCGGGGTCGCGCTGCGCGCCGAGATCGAGGCCGGCACCGACGAGCTCTCCGCGGCGCCCTGGGTGCACCTGGGCCCGGAGCGGACCACCCGGGTGGTCGAGCTGGGCCGCGGCCTGTCGGCGCGGCTGGTGGCGGCCGGCGCCTACCCGGCCGGCGTCCTCGCCGCCCGGTGAACCAGCCCCGTGTCCCGGAGTCGGACGACGACGGGCCGACGGCGGAGCTGCTGCGCGCCCGCCGCGGCGGCGAGCTCTCCGCGCTGGACCGGTTGCTGCTGCACAGCCCGCCGGTCGCCGAGGGCTGGAACGCGCTGCTCGGCGCGCTGCGCGGGGCGACGACGCTGCCGGCCGACCTGCGCGAGCTGGTGGTGCTGCGGGTGGCGGTGCTCAACGACGCCGCGTTCGAGTGGGTGTCGCACGAGCCGATCGCCCGCCGCGCCGGTCTCGCCGAGCTGCAGCTGGAGGTGCTGCGCCGTCCCGACGCCGCCGCCGAGCCGGTGTGGACGCCGCTGCAGGCCGCCGTCCTCGCCTTCACCGACGCCTCGACGCGCGACGTCGCCGTCCCCGAGGAGGTGTTCGCCGGCGTCCGGGAGCACCTCGACGACCGGCAGCTCGTGGAGCTGACCGTGCTGGTGGGCGGCTACGCGATGGTGTCGCGCTTCCTCGTCGCGCTGGCCGTGCCACCGCCGGACGGAGAGGTTCCCGGCTGAGCCGAGCCTCCCTAGGGTCGGGGTCCCAGTCCAGGGGAGGGCGTCATGACCGCGACCGAACGGCAGCAGGGGTCCGGACGGCGGACCGACGTCGACGCCGCGTTCCGCGGGTCGGCCACCTACCGCAGCCTCGGTGAGCAGCGGCTCAGCCCGGCGGAGGAGCGCTTCGAGAAGGGACGCCGCACGGTCGGGCTGTTCCTCGCCCCGGTCGTGACGATCGTCTTCGCGCTGCTGCCGCTGGACCTGCCGCGCGACCAGCACCTGCTCGCCGCGGTGCTCCTCGGCGTCATCGTCCTGTGGATCACCGAGCCGGTGCCCATCCCGATCGGCGGGCTGATCGGCGTCGGGGCCATCGCCGTCCTCGGTGTGGTGCCCGCCGACGACGCCGTCGGCCCGCTCGGCTCGACGACGGTGTTCACCTTCATCGGCGCGTTCATCCTGGCCGCCGCGATGCTCAAGCACGGCGTCGCGCGGCGGTTCGCGATGGCGATCCTGTCGATGCGGTGGGTCGGCGGCTCCACCGCGCGGGTGGTCATCGCGTTCGGGCTGATCACCTGCCTGCTGTCGGCGTTCGTCTCCAACACCGCCACGGTCGCGATGCTGCTGCCCACGGCGATCGGCATCCTCTCGGTGATCGCCAAGCTGCTGCAGGACAAGGAGCTGGTGGCGCCGGACTTCGACCCGCTGCGGCTGCGGGTGGGCGTCGCGCTGATGCTGATGCTGGCCTACGGGGCGAGCGTCGGCGGGCTGATCACCCCGGTCGGCACCCCGCCGAACCTCATCGGCCGCGGGCTGATCGAGGAGGCGACGGGGGAGCGCATCGGCTTCCTCGACTGGATGCTCATGGCGCTGCCGATCTGCGCGCTGATGTTCGTGGCGCTGGCCGCCGTCCTGCTGCTGCTCAACCGGCCGGAGATCAAGCGGATCGAGGGCGTGCACGAGTACGTGCAGCACGAGCGCGCGCAGCTCGGACCGGTCACGCGGGCGGAGAAGAACACCCTGGTCGCCTTCGGGATCACCGTGGCGCTGTGGATCTTCCCCGGCGTCATCGCGCTGACCGCGGGCACCGACTCGGCGCTCTACACGACGATCGGCGACCGGCTCGACGAGGGCATCGTCGCCGTCCTCGGGGCCTCGCTGCTGTTCCTGCTGCCCACCGACTGGGGCCGCCGGGAGTTCACGCTCAACTGGTCGGACGCGGCGAAGATCGACTGGGGCACGATCCTGCTCTTCGGCACCGGGATCATCTTCGGCTCGCTGCTGGCCGACACGGGCCTGGCCGAGACCATCGGCAACGGCTCGGCCGACCTGCTCGGGCTGACCAACACCTTCGCCATCACCGTGTTCGCGGTGCTGCTGGCGATCGTGATCTCCGAGACGACCTCGAACACCGCCTCGGCCGCGGTCGTCGTGCCGATCATCATCCCGGTGGCCGTGGCGGCGGGGATCAACCCGTTCGTGCCGGCGCTGGCGGCGACCTTCGCGGCGTCCTTCGGGTTCATGCTGCCGGTGTCGACGCCGCAGAACGCGATCGTCTACGGCTCCGGCGTCGTGCCGATCACCAAGATGATCCGGTCGGGCATCTCCTTCGACGTCCTCGGCGCCCTGCTGATCGTCGTGCTGCTCCCGGTGCTGATCGACCTGGTGCTGGACGTCGGCTGACCGTCGTGTGAGGTTCACCCGACCGGGGGAGCCGGGTGGACAGCGCGTGTCACGATGGACGACGGCCCGCTCGAGCGGGCCGACCCACGGACGACGGGAGGTGCTGTGCCATGCGCAGTGAACCGCCCAGTACCGGCACCGGGGGTCGCACCAGCTGGTGAAGGACCCCGCTGCCCCCGCCGTCCGCGAGCTGGCGGCGGGGTCCTGCAGCGGAGCCGCCAGGGATGCGGACCCCCGACGAGTCCCCCGCTCCAGCGCCTCCCCGGGAGTCCGCCGTGGTCGACCGCCGTCGTGCGTCCCTCACCGCCCTGTCCACCCTGGCCCGCCGGCCGCGCCCCGAACTGACCCTCGCGCCCGCGCCGCAGCCCCCGGCTCCGGTCACGCCGCAGCGGCAGTCGCTGATCGTCGACAACGCCGTCTACTCGTCGGGACGGCGGGTGGCGACGCCGGACAGCGTCGCGGAGAGCCACGAGTGGCTGGTCGAGGACCCCGACCGCCTGGTGTGGCTGGGCCTCTACCGGCCCGAGCCCGGCGAGCTCGGTGAGCTGGCCGAGCAGTACGACCTGCCCGAGCTGGCGGTCGAGGACGCGATCAAGGCCCACCAGCGGCCCAAGTTCGAGCGCTACGGGGACACGCTGTTCGTCGTCCTCAAGGCCGCGCGGTACCTCGACGCGACCGAGGAGGTGGAGTTCGGCGAGCTGCACCTGTTCCTGGGCCGGAACTTCGCCATCACCGTGCGGCACAGCGAGTCCCCGGACCTCTCGCGGGTGCGCCGGCGGCTGGAGAGCGAGCCGGCGCTGCTGGAGAAGGGCAGCGAGGCGGTGCTGTACGCGATCCTCGACGCCGTCGTCGACGGGTACTCGCCGGTGGTCGCGGGGCTGGCCACGGACATCGACGAGATCGAGACCGAGGTCTTCCGCGGCGACCCCGGCGTCTCGCGGCGCATCTACGAGCTCTCGCAGGAGGTGCTGGAGTTCCAGCGCGCCGCGCAGCCGCTCACCGGCATCCTCGACGCGATCGCCGCCGGCTTCGACAAGTACGGCGTCGACGAGGACCTGCGCAGCTACCTGCGCGACGTCGCCGACCACGTCACCTCGGTCACCGAACGGGTGGAGGCCTTCCGGCTGCAGCTGCGCGACATCCTCACCGTGAACGCGACGCTGGTGGCGCAGCGGCAGAACGAGGAGATCCGCGAGCTCACCGAGGCCTCGATCGCGCAGGGCGAGGAGGTCAAGAAGATCTCCGCGTGGGCGGCCATCCTCTTCGCGCCGACGCTGGTCGGGACGGTGTACGGGATGAACTTCGACGACATGCCCGAGCTGCACTGGTCGTTCGGCTACCCCATGGCGCTGCTGGCGATGATCGGGGTGAGCCTGGCGCTGTACGCCGTCTTCAAGCGCCGCGGCTGGATCTGAGGGAGGACCCCCTCGCCCCCCACCGCTGGCAGGCTCGCGGCGGGACCCTGCGAGGGGCCCGGCGGCGGAACTGCAGCGGGCCGGGTGGCGCGGGAACAACCCGTCGGCGGGTGCCGTTACGCTGTCTGCACAACTACACAGGGGGTGAATGGTCTCGACTGCGGTCGGATGACCAGGGGAAGCGAGCCGAGGAAGCCGACGATGAGCTCGTTAACCACGCGTCGGAAACAACACAAGCGCCGACTCCAGTCAGCGCGAGTTCGCCCTCGCTGCCTAAGTAGCGGAGCGACTCTGTCAGCCCGGGTTCGTCATCGGCCCGGATCCTGGCATCAGCTAGATGACTGACCGTGCGTGCCGGTCGCGGGCGCGTGCGGGACACCGAACAGCGACTGGGCCCGTCACATCGACTTGTTCGCGAGATCGATGGGGTCGAGCAGAGACAGAGCGGACTGCGCTCGGAGAAGCCCTGGTGATGCGTCGTAGGACGCGGGTTCGATTCCCGCCACCTCCACCCCGAGGTCTTCGCAGATTTCGCGGAGACTCTTCGCAGAATGACGAACCGCCCCGGACCTGCAGGTCCGGGGCGGTTCGTCGTCTCACGCAGGTGTCAGGCGGCCTCGGGGACCGGCTGCAGGTGGCCGCCGCGGAGGCGGCGCAGGTGCTCGGCGTCGACGGCCTTCGCCTCCTCCTTCGTCAGGTCGCGGAAGCCCCAGTACGGCGGGTCGGGCTGCAGCAGCGGGTGGTCCGCCGGGCCGCGGCCGGTGCGGTCGTGCCAGTTGCGGAGCTGCTCCTCGTTGAACACGCTGGCCTTGACCGCGGCGACGATGGAGGCCATCGCCAGGCCGGGCAGCCGGTTCTGGCCGCGGCGGAGGCGCTGCCGGCTGGCGTTCTTCAGGATGCCGAAGGCGCCCTCGACGAGCGCCCGCCGCTTGAACAGCCGCCGCCACCGGCGGCTGCCGTAGTACTCGCGCTGCATCAGCTTGCGCTGGTGGTTCACGTCGTCCGGGTCCGGCGTGAAGTCCATCGTCTTGCCCGTGCAGCACCGCCGGGTCTGCCAGTCGTCGGGCGGGGTGATGATCGGCAGCTCCAGCTCGGTGGCCGCCTGGACCTGCGCCGTGCCGAGGGCGTGGCAGCCGGCGCGGCCGGCGCGGGCCGGGCAGATCCACTTGCTGGTCAGGTTCTTGCCGAGGCCGCTCTCCTTGCGGTCGAAGGCCCAGTTGCGCTGGAACTCCTCGACGCTGTCGTGGAAGGTGTCCCACTCCTCGGCGGAGGCCCGGTCGGGCGGCAGCGGCCGCTGGTCCATCGGGGCGGCGGCGCAGTGCAGCCAGCCGTGCTGCATCTGCGCACCGTTGATGTCGACGACCTTGTGGTTGTCGCTGCGCATCGCCAGCCCCTGCTCGATGCCCCGCTGGGCCAGCGGCACGGCCCACCGGCCGCCCTTGAGGTTGGTGTAGAGCATGTCCCCGAGGAGCCGGGTGAAGCCGTGCCGGGCGCGGATGCGGTCGATCAGCCCGAGGGACGCGTCGACGACGTCAGCGTTGGCCGGGGTGAGGACGAACCCGTCGATGAGCAGCGGCTCGTCGTCGTTGTCCGCGGTGGGGTCCGGAACGCGGCAGATGGTGTGCTGGTGGAAGCCGAAGCCGACCTCCTTCTCCCCGGTCTTGCTGGTCTTGTAGCCCCAGGCGGCGTCGAGGCAGCGGCCCCGGGCGGAGGCGGGCGCGGGGGCGCTCTGGTCCTCGGGCGCGGTGGCGCCCTCGTCGTCGGTGGCGATGCCGGCGACCTCGAGCCCGTCGGGGTCCTCCGCGTCGGCCACGCCGTCGGCGAGCTTCTTCTCCAGCTCCTTCTTGCGCTTGCCCGGGCCGCGGGTCCAGGCCCACTGGCCGGTGGCGTCGAGGCCCCAGGTGCTGCCGGTCCGCGGGATGGTGGTGACGGCGATCAGCGCGTCGATGATCTGCTCGACGGCGTCCTGGCGGGCCGCGCGCTCAGCGTCGTCGAGGCCCGGGGCAGCGCCGCGGCCGTAGTCGAGCCGCTTCCGCAGGGCGGTGGCGGCGTTGTAGAGGTCGTCGTAGCTGATCTCCTCGACGCCGTCCTCGGTCCAGATGCGCTTGCGGGGCTTGCCGTTCTTGACCAGCGCGGGCGCGTCGGGATCGAACGGCTTGCCGTTGGCGCGATTCTTCGTGGTGGTCGGGCGGAGCACGCCGAGCTCCCACTGCTTGTCCCGGGGCAGCGCCTCGGTGAGCACCTGGTGGATGCTGCTGAGGGTGGTCTCGTGCCCCAGCCGGGTGCACAGGTGCATGCCGATGAGCAGCAGGCGGGTGTTGTCCCGGATGTTGCCGATCCGGCCGCGCTGTCCGGGCTGCCGGGGCGGGCAGGCCAGGCCGAGGACTCCGCTGCTGTCGATGACATGCACCGTGCGGTCGACCAGCGCCGGAGTCAGGTGCTTGGCGCTCACCGGGCACCCCCGCGCAGCGCGTCGGCGGCTGGCGCGGTCAGGCCCTTGTGCTCCAGCCACGGGCCGACGTGGGGCATCAGGTCGACCAGCGTGCGGGCGGACTTCAGCCCGGCCGCTTGCAGGAGCACCCCGACGGGCACGGTGTCAGTCATCAGGTCGGCGAGCCAGGTGGCGCGCAGCCGCGCGGGCTCGATGTGCGGGACGTTGTAGAGGGCGGCGTTCTCCACGGCGCGGGCGGCGGTGTTCCGCCGGTCCGCCTTCTCCCCGATGATCAGTTCGCCGGTGCGCCGGCCGCCCATCGCGGCGCGGAGCAGGTCCTCCATCCCCCTGCGCACCGGCACGGTCCGCGGCCGCGGCTGCTGCACGTGGACCTGCAGACCGTCGGCGCCGAGGTCCTCGACGTGCTCGGTGTACAGGTGGCGGAGGTCGACGCTGTCCAGGCCGGCGCCGGCGCACAGCGCCACCACGACCGACAGGTCGCGGCGCTTGGTCTCGGTGGGCTGCGTGCGGCAGACGCGGGCGATGACGGCCAGCTCCGGCGGCGTGTAGGGCGGCTTGACCGCGCTGTGGCCGATCGGGGCGAGCCGAGCCGGGGTGGTGGGGCCCGGGTTCACGGTGCGGGCGAGGGCGAGCAGGCGCCGCCGCCGCTCGGCCTTGACCGAGTCGCCGGCGCCGGTCATGCCCAGGCGCACGTACTCGTCGATGAAGGCCGTGGTCAGCACCTGCGGCGGCTCGAGGGCGACGCCGCGGCAGATCGCGTAGGCCGCCAGCCCCGCGATGTGAGTGCAGTGCTTCCGGACGCTCTCGGCGCCGGTGAGCGTGCTGGCGGTGATGACGGTGCGGAGGAACGGCCGGATGCTCGCCATCTGCACCGCGGTGTAGCTGGGGCCGGTGTAGTCGTCGATCAGCCGCGTCAGCGCCGGCGGGAGCTGTCGCTGCTGCTCGCGCTCGGCCTGCACGTGCGCCAGCTGGCGGGCCATCGCCGCCTTGCTGGGCTTGCGCCGCCGGGTGGAGTTGCTCGTCAAGGTCGGGCTCCTCGGTCCGGCCGCCCGGCTTCTCCGGGCAGCTCGGGCCGGGACCGTGCGGGGGCCGACCGGTACGGCAATCACCGCCGACCTGCCGTCGTCACGCGCCGCGCAGCACCGCCCGCTGCTGCTCCGACGGCCGCTCCGGCAGGACCGCGACGTGGGTCAGGCCGAGGTCGAGGTCGCGACGGGTCAGCCCCGCTGCGGCGATCAGCACCGCCACCGGCTGCTGGCTCTGCAGCAGCTCGTGGGTGACCGCCGCGGCCAGCACCCGCTGGGTCAGCCCGAGTCCGTGGCGCTCGGCGAACGCCCGCGCCCGTCGCCAGACCGCCGGGTCAGCGGTGCCGGCCTCGGCGTCACCGCGGCGGCCACGTCGAGCAGCGTCCACAGCGGCGACGAACGCCGCCGCGTCCGCGCCGTGGTCCGCCTCGGCGACGGCCACGACCCGGGCGACCTCGCTCACGAGTGACAGCGGGGGCAGGGCGTCGACCCGCTCGCCGTCCCCGCGGCGCTCCCGACGCCAGGGCACGCCGTGGTGCACCGCCTGCAAGCGGCGCAGGATGCCGCGACGGTTCTCGCGGGTCTTGTCCCGAGCACCGGCGCGTGCGAGTGCGAGGTCGAAGTCCAGCAGCGTTGCGTCCGCCAGCGCCTCGTCCAGCGTCAGCTGGCGGTTGCGCTCGATCAGACGGGCGGCGACCGCCCCGAGCACCTGGATGTCCTTCTCCACCCGCGTCCGGGTCAGCGGTCCGGCCATCTTGGCCAGGGCGATGGCATCCGAGGCGAGGACCGCCCACCGGTCGGCGTCCAGACCGGTGGGGGTGTAGTCGGTGAGGAAGCGGTCGAGCTCAGCGGGGTCGTCGAGCCGGGGGCCCCGGCCGTCGGCGGTAGCGGTCATGCCGATACCGGTTCGGCGGAACACTGGGTCGGCAATGAGGTCGATCCGCCGGCTGACGAACGAGCGGCGGCCCGGGGTGACGGGGCTGGCCCCCCTGCGTGCCGGAGTCCGGACATGGAGGTGGCCCCGCCCTTGCGGGCGGGGCCACTGTGGTGGTCAGGACGCCGGGCGGACCTCGACGTCGGGCACCTGCCACTGCCGGCAGATCCGGCAGGAGTCCGGTGCCGGCCGGTCAGCGGTGTGCAACCGGGCGGCGTCGGTGGCCACCCAGTCGCCGTTCGACCGGGCCCAGACGGCGGGGTACTCCCGCCGCAGCCGGTCCTCCACGCGGCCGACGGCCTGCCAGAGTAGGTCCGCGCCGGGCAGGTCGTGGCAGAGGTGCTCGACGGCGGCGTCGGCGAGCGCCTGCCGGCGCGTCAAGAGCTTCCTCAGCTGATAGTCGCGCAGCGGTTCGGGCGCGTTCGCGCTCTGGGGGTGTGAGTTGGGGGTCATCGGCCTCTCCGTGCCGATCGGCGTCCCCGGCACCGGCGGTGCGGGTGACGCGAACGGGCCGAAGCTCGTCCGCGTCACGCCTCAGCGCGCCATCTCAGGACGCAAGCCGGAGCTCACCACACGGTCTATGACCCCTGCAGCCAGCCCAGCACGAGGTTCGCGCCGTGGGCCAACGCGGCCAGCCGCGCCTCCAGCTTCCCCAGCTCACGGGCGCAGTCCATCGCCCGCGCGGAGCTGGCACAGTCGGGGCACGCCCCGGAGGTCTCCTCGAGCCGCGCCAGGAGCAGCTCCGCGGTCGTCCGGAGCACCGCGAGCTGCGCGGGACCGGGACCCCAGCGCAGCGGCAGGGGCAGATGGTCGGCCGGGAGTCCGACCAGGGCCGCGGCCCGGGCGAGCACGGCCCGGTCTGAGGCGCCCGTGACGCGTTCCGCGGACCAGGGCTGGTGACCATCGACGACGGGCGGGAAGGGGAGCACGGACATGACCGGCACCTCCGGTGGTCGGGCGACCCGTTGGGGGCCGCGACGGGTTTTCCGCGCAGCCAGGAGTGCCGGGCGAAAGATGGGCTGCATTCGTTGCAGACCCGATTGACGACGGCGACGACCTAGTGACGGTGCGCTCCGGCGACGCCCGCGGGGCAGCTGCCGACCGCACATTGACAACTCCAGATGGAGCAGAGAGACGCCGGGGCGCCGGCGACCGGCAGCCGTCAGCGAAGGAGGTGTTCCCCGACGGCGCTGTCGCCGCCCCCGCTGATCTCCGAAGCCGCTGACGGCCGGGCACAGGGCACGCGCAGGTCAAGTCGACGCCGAGAGGAGGTGAACCGCTCGTCGGCGTGACCGACCGTGTCCGGCTGTCCACTGTGCGGCTGGGGCCGGGCTACCGTGCCTGTGCTGGAACGACCGAGGGGGTTGCACGTGCCACCGCGCGCGAAGAAGAACGGGTCCGAACCGCTGGGGTTCGAGGACGTGCTGTGGAAGGCAGCCGACAAGCTGCGCGGCTCGATGGACGCCAGCGAGTACAAGCACGTCGTCCTCGGCCTGATCTTCCTCAAGTACGTCGAGGACGCCTTCGAGGAACGGCGCGGCGTGCTGCGCGACGAACTCGCCGCCGACGGCATCACCGGCGAGGCCGCCGAGGAACTCCTGGAGTCCCGTGACGAGTACACCGCTGAGGGGGTGTTCTGGGTCCCGCCGGAGGCGCGGTGGCAGTACCTCAAGGAGCGGGCCAAGCAGCCTGAGATCGGCAAGCTCATCGACAACGCGATGGACTTGATCGAAATCGACAACCCCACGCTGCGCGGGGTACTGCCGAAGACCTACGCCAGACCGAGTCTCGACGTCCGCCGGCTCGGCGAACTCGTTGACCTCATGTCAGGCATCGGGCTGGGCTCCGCTGAGCACCGGGAAAAGGACATCCTCGGCCGGGTCTACGAGTACTTCCTCGGCCGGTTCGCCTCTGCCGAGGGCAAGGGGGGCGGCGAGTTCTATACGCCGCGGTCGGTCGTCAAGCTGCTGGTGGAGATGATCGAGCCACTCTCCGGCCGTGTGTACGACGGGTGCTGTGGATCTGGCGGCATGTTCGTCCAGGCTGAACGATTCGTCGAGGCTCACGGCGGCCGGCGCAACGACATCGCCGTGTACGGCCAGGAGTTGAACGACACGACCTGGCGGCTGGCGAAGATGAACCTGGCCATCCGCGGTATCGAAGCGAACCTCGGCCCACGGTGGGGTGACACGTTTCATGAGGACCTACACCCCGACCTCAAGGCCGACTTCATCCTCGCCAACCCTCCATTTAACGTCTCAGACTGGGGTGGCGACCAACTTCGTGACGATTCGCGTTGGACGCACGGTATCCCACCAGCCAACAACGCGAACTATGCCTGGCTTCAGCACTTTGCCGCCAAGCTGTCTCCTCGCGGAGTAGCGGGCATCGTCCTTGCCAACGGATCACTCTCCACGCAGCAGTCTGGTGAGGGTGAGATTCGTCGGCGACTTGTCGAAGCTGACTTGGTCGAGTGCATCGTCGCCCTTCCTGGGCAACTCTTCTATTCGACCGGAATCCCAGTGTCGCTATGGTTCTTGAACCGCGACAAGACTCCGGGAGGGGCTAGGGCCTGGCGGGATCGTCGGGGCGAAGTCCTGTTCATCGACGCCCGCGAACTCGGCGTAATGGTCGATCGCACCCACCGGGAACTCGGTGAGGGCGACGTCGCGCGCATCGCTGTCACCTACCACGCCTGGCGTGGTGAAGCAGGCGCCGGTGAGTACGTCGATATCCCAGGCTATTGCGCCTCCGCTACTCGCGAGCAGATTGCGGAGCATCGGTACGCCCTTACGCCCGGTCGCTATGTTGGCGCTGAAGAGGCAGAGGTAGACGATGAGCCACTCGACGACAAGATCACTCGTCTGAGAAGTGAGTTGCTCGCGGCTTTCGAAGCGGGCGCTAAGCATGAGAGTGCAGTCCGAGAGGCATTGAAGGGCTTGTACATTGAGGACTAAGACTGCTCCTCTAGGGGACCTGGCGGAACTGACCGTTGGGCATGTCGGATCGATGGCTGATCAGTACGTCGATGCGGGTGTACCATTCCTGCGATCGCAGAATGTGCGACCGTTCCGGTTGAACCTTACGGATGTAAAGTACATCCCTCAATCGTTTCATCAACGGCTCCGCAAGTCCACCCTGCGTCCCGGCGATGTAGTGGTCGTGCGGACCGGTACGCCAGGGGCGGCGGCGGTGGTTCCCCCCTCAATGCCTGAATGCAACTGCGCTGACCTTGTGGTGATCCGCCCTGGACCGGCGCTCGACTCGCGCTATCTGGCCTACTTCATAAATGGTGCCGCTGGCGGATACGTCGCCTCCCGACTTGTGGGCGCTGTGCAACAGCACTTCAATATTGGTGCCGCCCGGGAGTTGGAAGTTCCCTTGCTGTCGATCGAGCAGCAGCGGGCGATAGCGCAGACACTCGGAGTTCTCGATGACAAGATTGAGCACAATGACGCTGTTCGATCACGGTTGCGTGAGCTTGGCTTCGCAGAACTGGCGAGGGCTCAGGATGGTGCGCAGCCGATCGCACTCGGGAGTCTTGTAGCAAGCGTTTCTCGCGGCACCGCGCCAGCCTATAGCGACGAACCGAACAGTGTTCCGGTCCTGAATCAGAAATGCGTTCGAGGCGGTTGGGTAGACGAAAGCTCGGCACGGTTCGCGGAGTCGCGCCAAGTTCGGCGTGAAAAAAAGGTGGAGCGCGGAGATGTGCTCATCAACTCAGGAGGGGTGGGCACCCTCGGCCGTGCTGCTCGGTGGTTGGCTGAAGAACCTATCCGTGCCGATGGACTTCTGAGTATTGTGAAGCCAGATGTCGCTCAGGTGCATCCGGCCGTCCTGGGCTATCTGCTTATCGGAGCCCAGTCTCGCATTGAACAGTTGGCTGAAGGAAGCACTGGGCAGACGCACCTCCCGAAGGAGCAGTTGCTGCGGCTTGAGCTTTCGGTGCCTGCGCAACAATGGGCGCTCGGTGAGGCCCTCGAAGCCTTCGATTCTCTAGCGGAGACCTTGCGCAGCGAGAATCGTGTGCTGGCTGCCGTGAGAGATGCCCTGCTGTGGCCCCTACTGTCGGGCCAGTTGCGAGTCCGTGATGCCGAGGCGCTGGCCGGGGAGGCGGTATGAGGGCGTTCGTCGCTGAGTCCGGCGTCGAAGAGATTTGCCTCGAGTACTTCGCCGACCTGGGATGGCAGGTGCTTCATGGGCCCGACATCGCGCCGGGCGAGCCGAGCGCGGAGCGGTCGTCCTACCGAGACGTGCTACTCGAAGGCCGTCTGCGAGACGCAGTCACCCGCCTGAATCAGCACCTAGCTGCGGACGAGGTCTCCGAGGTTGTGGGAGCGGTGCGCCGGGCGGAGAGCGCAGACCTGCTCGCCGAGAACTGGCGGCTGCACCGGCTCATCACCAACGGCGTTCCGGTCGAGCGGCGGGTGGCGGATGGAGGCACCCGGCACGACGTCGCCCGGCTCATCGACTTCGACGACCCGGCGCGAAACGACTTCATTGTCGTGAACCAGGTCAGCGTGGAGCAGGACAACCGAACGCGGCGGCCGGACGTGCTTGCCTTCGTGAACGGCCTGCCTCTGGGGATGATCGAGCTGAAGGTGCCCGGGCAAGAGGGGGCGACGCTACGCGGGGCGTGGAACCAGTTGCGCACCTACGCCGAGCAGATCCCGGCCTTGCTCGCCTACACCGCCATCAGCGTCATCTCCACCGGCACTCAGGCTCGACTGGGCGCCCTGGGTGGGCAGTTCGAGCATTACGCGCCGTGGAAGACCATCGACGGTCACGGGCTCGCGCCAGCTGGCTTGCCGGAGCTAGAGGTCCTCGTCCGGGGCGTGTTCACCCCGGCCGTGTTTCTGGACCTGGTGCGCAACTTTGTCGTCTTCACCGACGAGCGGATCGGCCTGGTGAAGCGGGTCGCGAAGTACCACCAGTTCCACGCGGTCAACAAGGCCGTCGCGGAGACCGTCGCCGCGGTCTCCCGCGGAGACGGCCGCGCCGGCGTCGTCTGGCACACCCAGGGCTCCGGCAAGAGCTTGGAAATGCTGTTCTACGTCGGCAAGGTGCTCCGGCACCCGGCGATGGCCAACCCCACCGCGGTGCTGCTCACCGACCGCAACGACCTCGACGACCAGCTGTTCGACGAGGTGTTCGCCCCGGCCCGCACCCTGCCGGAGACGCCAGTGCAGGCCACCAGCCGGGAACACCTGCGCAGCCTGCTGGCGGCGAAGGCCTCCGGGGGCATCGTGTTCTCCACGATGCAGAAGTTCGGGCTGACGAAGGAGGACCGCGAGGCCGGCCGCACCTTCCCGGTGCTTTCCGACCGGCGCAACATCATCGTCATCGCCGACGAGGCGCACCGCACCCAGTACGACCTGATCGACGGGCTGGCCCGCAACCTGCGCGACGCCCTGCCCAACGCGTCGTTCATCGGCTTCACCGGCACCCCGATCGAGGCCGCCGACCGCAACACCCGCGCCATCTTCGGCGAGTACATCGACGTCTACGACCTCACCCAAGCCGTCGAGGACGGGGCCACCGTCAAGGTGTTCTACGAGGCGCGGCTGGCGAAGGTCGAGCTGCCCGACGAGGCCCGTCACACGCTGGACACCGGCTTCGAGGACGTCACCGAGTCCGCCGAGACCGACACCCGGGAGAAGTTGAAGACCCGCTGGGCCCGGGTCGAAGCCGTCGTTGGCGCTTCGAAGCGGGTCAAGGAGGTGGCCGCCGACATCGTCGCCCACTGGGAGGCCCGCCGTGGCGTGCTCGCCGGCAAGGCGATGGTCGTCTGCATGTCCCGGCGCATCTGCGTCGAGCTCTACGACGCCATCGTCGCGCTGCGGCCGGACTGGCACAGCGACGACGACGCGAAGGGCAGGGTCAAGGTCGTCATCACCGGCTCGGCCGCCGACGGGCCCGAACTCGCCCGGCACGTCCGCAGCAAGCAGGCGGTGAATGAGTTGAAGGCTCGAGCGAAAAACCCCGACGACCCGCTGGAGCTGGTGATCGTCCGGGACATGTGGCTGACCGGCTTCGACTCCCCGGCGATGCACACCATGTACGTCGACAAGCCGATGCGCGGTGCCGGGCTGATGCAGGCCATCGCCCGGGTCAACCGCACCTTCCGCGACAAGCCCGGCGGCCTGGTCGTCGACTACATCGGCATCGCCGAGTCCCTGCAGGCGGCGCTGGCCGACTACACGGACCGCGACCGTGCCCGGCAGGAGGTCGGCGCCCCGGTCGACGAGGCGCTGGCCCTGCTGGAGGAGAAGGTCGAGGTCCTCGGCGAGCTGCTCTACGGCTGCCCCTGGCGCGAGGCGCTGGCCTCCGGGTCCGACCGGGCGAAGGTCGAGGCGATCATGGCCGCCCTCGAGCACCTGCTCGGCGCGTCCGAGATGGACCTGCCCGACCGGTTCCTCCACCACGCCCGAGTCGCCGCGCAAGCGTTCACCCTGGCCGTCTCCTCGCCGGAGGCGCTGCGGTTCCGCGACGACCTGGCCTTCTTCCAGGCCGTCGCGGTCGAGCTGCGCCGGGCCCGCACGGACGGCACCCCGGGTGTCGCCGACGACGTGGAGATGGAGACCGCCATCCGCCAGGTCGTCTCCGACGCGGTCACCACCGGCGGGGTGATCGACATCTACGCCGCGGCCGGCATCGACAAGCCCGACATCAGCATCATCGACGACGAGTTCGCCCGCCGACTGTCGACCAAGCCGCACCCGAACCTGCAGATCGAACTGCTCAAGCGGCTGCTCAACAGCGAGCTGAAGACCGTCGCCAAGCGCAACCTGATCACGGAGCGCAAGTTCTCCGAGATGCTGGAACGGGCGATGCGCTCCTACACCAACCGCAGCCTCGATGCGGCCGAGGTCATCGCCGAACTGGTCGGACTCGCCAAGCAGATGCGCGCGGAGCATGAGCGCGGCGAGAAGCTGGGGCTGCGCGAGGACGAGCTCGCCTTCTACGACGCGGTGTGCCAGAACGACTCCGCGGTGCTGGAGCTCGGCGACGACACCCTCAAGGCGATCGCGCACGAGCTGGTCGGCATCGTCCGCCGCAACGCCACCGTCGACTGGGACAAGAAGGAGCAGGTGCGGGCGTCCCTGCGCCGGCACATTCGCCGGCTGCTGATGAAATACCGCTACCCGCCGGACAAGCAGGAGGGCGCCGTCTTGATGGTTATGCAGCAGGCCGAGCTGTTCGCCAGGGAGGTAGTCGCCGCGTGAGCGCGACCCCTTCACGTGAGCACATGGTTGACCTGGACAGCTGGGACCTGGGCGACGTGCTTGCCATTGTCGAGAGGCCTGATGCCTTTCTGGAGGAAGACCGGTCGTCGTCGGCTGCCTACCTCGTGAAGACGACGGTGAAGGCGACGGTGTCCGCGACGATGAGCTCGAAGATGAGCCCGACGATGAGCGCAGCAGCCGGCGCACTGGTGGTCGTGCCCCTCGTCCTGCTCATGGTGAAGGGGCGTCGTACGGAGGCGCCGCCACCGCATGCGGCGCTGATGTCGGTTGAGGACGCCCGACGCCTGGTGCAGCGCGACCTCCTCTTCTTCCCCGAGGGGGGGCCGAGCGTTGGCCACGTCTACGCCAGGCATCCCCTGCGGCGCCGCGACTACGTGTCGTACGCCGGCTTCCACCGCTTCCTGCTGAACGAGAAGTCAGTCGAGGCCGCCAGGTACTTGCTGTCGCTGGGCGCGCGGGACATCGAAATCACCTGGCGCGAGTCGATCGGCAAGTCGGCGAAGGCTGAAGGGGGTATCGGTCTACCCGACGCTGAGGACGTCTCGCTGACGATGGGGTTCGGTCGCGATGACACCGGCAAGCTCGCCATCCGCATCACCGGCGCGGGTAAGGCGAGGCCAGTACTGGATGACCTGATCTGGCCTGACCGCGATCCGATGTTCAAGCTGATGCGCACCTCGGCCGACGCCGGAGCTGAGGAGTTCCACGTCGGCATCAAGACGGAGCGATCGGCGTCGGTGAACGCCAGTGCAGCCGTAAAGCTGAGGGACCTCGGTTTTAGCCTCGGCGGCGAGTACAAGCGGTACGAAGACCTCGCCTTCACAGTGGACGCGACATTCACCACCAGCACTTGATCCCGAGGCGCGGTACCGGGTTTCACCTGTCTGCCGCCAACTTCCGACAGGTCGTCGGATCGTCGTCGGCCAACCGGTTGCGACAACCGACTCAGAGAGGACGGACGGCTCGTGGCGGCCATCATCACTGACCAGATCGACGGGACCCCCAGGTCAATCAGGCAACTGTTCGCCGGGCGCAAGTATGGTCTGAAGTACTACCAGCGGGAGTACGCCTGGACCGAGACGAATCTCCAGGAGCTTCTCGACGACCTGACCACGCGGTTCCTCGATGAGTACGACCCTGCTCATCAGCGCCGGCAGATCGCGAGCTACAGGCCGTACTTCCTCGGTCCGATCGTCACCGCGAACGAGGAAGGCGTCCTCTTCCTGGTTGACGGGCAGCAGCGCCTGACGACGTTGACCCTGGTGTTGATCTGGCTGCTGAGAAGTACTGGTGATCCTGACGGCGATCTCAGGCCATTGGTCTACTCGACTCAGTTCGGCGAGCAGTCATTCAACATGCAGGTCGACACTCGTGAAGCGGTCATGGGGGCCGTCCTGCGTGGGGACGACTTCGACCCCACCAGCACCGACGACGAGTCGGTGAGAAACATCTGGGCCCGCTACCAGGACCTCGACCGACTGTTCCCCACGGACCTTCGCGAACGCGACCATCTGGCGTACTTCACTGACTGGCTTCTCGAACGCGTCATCGTTGTCGAGATCGCGGCAACCGACTCCGACATGGCCCTCGAGATCTTCGAGACCATGAACGACCGCGGCGCCCGCTTGACCTCGACCGACATGCTCAAGAGCTACCTGCTGGCGCGCCTCTCGCCGGCAGAGGTCGACGCAGCCAACACCCTGTGGCGGCAGCGCATCTCCGAGCTGTCGGACACGGAGAAGACCGCTGACGCGGACTTCCTCAAGGCCTGGCTACGCGCCAAGTACGCGGACACCATTCGTGAGCGGCGCGCCGGGGCGGCACCGCAGGACTGGGACAACATCGGCACCGGCTACCACAAGTGGGTGCGAGATCACGTTGAGCGCGTCGGGCTGAAGTCGGCGAGTGATTTCGCGCGATTCGTCAACCGGGACTTCGACGTGATGAGCCGGCGGTATCGCGAACTCATCACTGCCTCCCAGCAACCGACGCCTGGCTTGGAGCACGTCCACTACGTCGCCGCGACCGGTTTCACGCTGCACCACCCCGTGATCCTTGCGGCCGTGACGCCGGAGGACAACGACTCGGTCTTCCGGGACAAGGCCCGGATGATCAGTGGATACCTCGAGCGGCTTGTGGCCTTGCGGATCGTGAACTACCGCAACTTCGGATACTCGCAGATGGTCTACGCGATGTTTCTCCTCTGCAAAGAAGTCCGGGATCGTGACCTCGACGAGCTCTCCGACGCGCTCGGGGGCAGGCTCCAGCAGGCGGAAGAGTCATTCAATGCCGTGACTAACTTCCGCCTGCATCAGCGCAACGGCAGCTTGGTGCGGTACATGCTGGCCCGGTTGAGCTCCTGGGTGGACGCTCAGTGCAGCACCGGCCACATGTTCTCGGCCTACATGAATCGCAGCGTGAAGAATCCGTACGAAGTCGAGCACATCTGGGCAAACCACCCGGAGAGGCATCCCGAGTTCGCCAACGAGTACCTCTTCGCTGAGGCGCGGAACAGCTTCGGTGGTCTGCTTCTCCTGCCGAAGGACTTCAATGCCAGCTACGGTGACATGCGGTACGAGGACAAGGTCGGGCACTACCTCGGACAGAACCTGCTCGCCCGGTCGCTGCATCCTGGTTGCTACGGCCACAACCCCAGCTTCACGAGGTTCCGCGACAGGCACCAACTGCCCTTCAAGCCGTACCCGGAGCGCTTCACGGCTGAGGACATGGCGGAGCGCCAGGAGTTGTACCGGCAGTTGTGCGAGCTGGTGTGGTCGCCCAGCGAGTTCGGTGTCGTCACCGAGGCAGCATCCAGGGACGCCGGCCATGCGGGCGAATGACCTGCTCGGTGGCTGTCCCCTCGGGTAGGTGCTGATTTCGGCGCGGACGGGTGCGGGGCTGAGGCCCTGTTCGTAGAAACGGCCGCTCCGACCTCGCGGTACGTCGATCTACGAACACCTCCCCCCGAGGTCTTCGCGCATCGTGCGGAGACTCCTCGCCGAAGTGACGAACCGCCCCGGACCGTGAGGTCCGGGGCGGTTCGTCGTCTCGTGCGGTGTCAGACGGCTTGGGGGGGGTGACCCGTGGGTACGGTCGAGCGCGCTGGGGCTGCTGCGCTCGCTCAGCGAGGTCGCGAGTAGTACAGGACGGTGTTGCCGCCCGGGAAGGTCTGCACGTGGTTCAGCTCGAAACGCGTGGGGGCGAACTGCGTCCCGAAGGCCGTCCGGCCGGCCCCTGCCACGACCGGGTAGAGCTTGACGACCAGGCGATCGATCTCGGCGAGGAGTTCACCCGCCAGTTGCCCACCACCGGCGAGGTAGACGTCGAGCCCGGTGTCCTCCCGCTTGAGCGCGCGCACGGCTCCGACGGGGTCGTCGCGCACGATGGTCACGTGGGGGTCCCGCGACTCGAGCGTGCGGGAGACCACGACCTGGCGGAGGTGGGCGTACGGGCTGGTGATGCCGAGCCGGAGGGCGGGGTCGTAGGTGCGCCGGCCCATGACGACGGTGTCGAAGCGCCGGTTGGGCGCCCCGTCGATACCCAGTCCTCGGCGGAAGTGCGTGGGCAGCGCATCGGCGAACTCCGTGGTCATCCACTCCTGGTACGGCTCCGAGGTCGGATAGAAGTCGGTCTGGTCATCGGGCCCGGCGATGAAGCCGTCGAGGGAGACCCCGATGTAGTAGACGAGCTCTCGCACGCGTCTCCTCCCACGGGACTGGGGCCGGCCTGCGGCGCGGTGCGCCCGCCACGCCATCGGCCACGACGATCGCGGACGTGTCCAGGGTCGCTGCACCGCCTCGGCCTGTGAAGGGTCGTCCTGTACCGAGCCACCACCGTCTGTCGGGCCCACCGGTCTCCGGGGCTCCGGTCCGACGTCCGCTGTGGCCTTCGTCCCGTCCGCCGCCCGCCGGCTCGGCTCAACACGGCCGTCGGGCCGGCCGATCGTCCGAACCGGGCGCACCTCGTCCTCGGGGTCACCTGCCCGTTCGGTCCACTGCCTGGAGTCCACCTGTCATGAGTCTGCTCGGTCGTCTGCGCACCGGGCCGCGGCTGTTCGCGGCGTTCCTGACCGTCTTCGCCCTCTCCGCGCTGGCCACCGTCGTGGGCCTGGTCGGTCTCAGCAAGCAGCACGCCGCGGCCGTCGAGGCCGACCACCTGCGCGTCCTGGTCGAGGAGATGGACAAGTCGACCTACTACACGTCCGACATCGGCGCCTACGAGATGGGCGTCGGCATGGACGCCTACTACCTCGGCCCGGTCCAGGCGATCGCGCCGGATGCCCCCAACAGGGCCGGTCTCCTGGCGAGCGTGTCGGCGGCCGAGGAGTTCCTCGCCTCGGTGCACACCGAGTGGATGACGCCGGCCGAGCGGGCCGACTTCGAGGTCCTGCAGGAGAAGTGGCAGGGCTACCTGGCGACCGCCGACCAGCAGGCGGCGATCCTCTCCAGCGGGGCGCCGGACGCCGCGCGTCAGGTCAGCGCCTGGCTCAACGACGGCGAGACCGGCCAGTTCGCGGCGTACCTGGAGCTCACCGAGATCTCCACCAAGATGGTCACCGAGGTGCAGGAGCGGGCCGCGCGGACGGCGGCCGACGCGGCGTCCTCGGCGGAGACCTACCGGACCGCCACGCTCGTCACCCTCAGCATGGCCCTGCTCGCGGCCCTGGCGCTCGCGCGGGCCGTCCAGCTGTCGGTCACCCGCCCGCTGCAGCGCTGCGTCGAGGCACTGCGGGCGCTGGGCCGCAAGGACCTGTCGACCCGGCTCGACCTCCGTTCGCGCGACGAGATGGGCGACATGGCCCGCGCGCTGGACGAGGCGACCGGCGGCATGCGCACGGCGGTCGCCGACATCGACGACGGCGTCCGGACCCTGACCACCGCCTCGACCGGGCTGTCGGAGGTCGCCGTCCGGCTCTCCAGCTCCGCGGCGCAGGTCTCCGACCGCGCCCAGGGCTCGGCCGCCGCCGCGACCGAGGTCACCTCGCACGTGCAGAGCACCGCGAGCGGTGCCGAGGAGATGAGCGCGTCCATCCAGGAGATCGCGGTCAACGCCCAGCAGGCGGCGCAGGTCGCCGCCTCCGCCGTCGAGACGGCGCGCGCCGCGAGCGCGACGGTGACCAAGCTCGGCGGCTCCTCGACCGAGATCGGCAACGTGCTGAAGGTGATCGCCTCGATCGCCGAGCAGACCAACCTGCTGGCGCTGAACGCCACCATCGAGGCGGCCCGCGCGGGCGAGGCCGGCAAGGGCTTCGCCGTCGTCGCCAACGAGGTCAAGGAGCTCGCCCAGGAGACGGCCCGGGCCACCGAGGACATCGCCCGCCGCGTCGAGGCCATCCAGGCCGACACCGGGCAGGCCACGGAGGCGATCACGAGCATCAGCTCGGTCATCGACCGGATCAACGACTACCAGTCGGCGATCGCCGCGGCGGTGGAGGAGCAGACCGCCACGACGCAGGAGATGAGCCGCAGCGTCGCGGAGGTGGCCGGCGGTGCCGCCACCATCTCGACGACCGTGGGCGGGCTGGCCTCCGCGGCGGATGCGGCACAGGGAGAGGCGGCGAGCACGCAGCAGGCGTCCGACGAGCTGGCCTCGCTCGCGCGGCAGCTGCGCGCGCTGGTGAGGCAGTTCACCGTCTGACCGGCGCCCGGCCCGGCTGAGCGGTCCGGCGCGGCGACGCCGAGGTCAGCCGGCGCAGGTCAGCCGGGCGGCGTCGCCGGAGCCGATGACCACGGTGACCCGCTCGACGTCACCCACCTGCGCGGCGCCGGTCAGACCCAGCGCGTCGGCGAGCGCCGCCGCCACCTCGGCCTCGCCCTCCGGGTGCAGGACGCCGGAGGTGGTGGCCTGCGTGGCGCTGACGTCGCCGACCGTGCCGCCCGCCTCCGCCACCCGGGTGCCGACCGCGGTCGACACCGACGGGTCCGCGGAGCCGTCGCGGATGTCGACCGTGCCGAGCGATGCGACCGCCGGGGTCACGCACCCTGGCGTCGTGGCCGGCGGTGTCGTCGACGGTGGGGTCGTCGGCGGTGGGGTGGTGGTCGGCGGTGTCGTGACCGGCGGTGTGCTGGTGGTCGGCGGTGTCGTCGTGACCGGTGGCGTGGTGGTCGGTGGGGTGGTGGTCGGCGGTGTCGTCGTGACCGGTGGCGTGGTGGTCGGTGGGGTGGTGGTCGGTGGGGTGGTGGTCGGCGGCGTCGTCGACGGCGGTGTGCTGGTGGTCGGCGGCGTCGTCGTGACCGGTGGCGTGCTGGTCGGCGGTGGCGTGGTCGGTGGGGTGGTGGTCGGCGGTGTCGTCGTGACCGGTGGGGTCGTGGTCGGCGGCGTCGTCGACGGCGGAGTGGTCGACGGCGTCGTCGGTGGGGTGGGAACCGTCGGCGGCGTCGTGCCCGGCGAGGACGACGTGCCGGGCGGCGACGTCGGCTGGGGGCTCGGCGCCGGCGCGGGGGAGGACGACGGGCTCACGGCCGGCTCCACCGCCGGCGGAGGCCCCGGGTTGGCCGGCGGCTCCGACGGCAGGGGCACCGGGTCGGTCGGCACGGTGGGTGCCGGCGTCCCGGCGTACTGGGCGGCGAGGGTCAGGACCGTCGCCACGTAGCTGTCGGAGTGGTTGTAGGCGAAGACGGCGCGCCGCTGCCCGCTGACGGTGGTGAGGTCCCCACCGGCGGCGCACAGGTACCGCGCGGTCGCGCGAGCGGCGTCCTGGATGTCGAAGGGGTCGCTGTTCCCGTCGCCGTCCCCGTCGCTGGCGTAGCGCGCCCAGGTGGACGGGATGAACTGCATCGGGCCGACGGCGCGGTCGTGGACGGTGTCGCCGTCGAGACGTCCGCCGTCGGTGTCGCGGATCAGCGCCGTGCCGGTCCCGTCCAGCGGGATCCCGATGATCCGGGGCGTCGACCGCCCGTCGGTCTGCAGCACCGCTCCGGCGAAGCGGCCGTGGTTGGACTCGACCCGGCCGATGGCGGCGACCAGCGACCAGCTGATGCCGCAGTCCGCGGGTGCGGCCGCCGCGGCGGAGTCGTAGGCCGCCCGGGCGACCGACGGGATCCCGCCGGCTGCCAGTCCCGACGCGGCCGCCGCCGCGCTCGACGCCGGGGACGCGGACGACGACGCGGGCGAGGCGGGGGACGCTGGCGTGTCCGGAGCGGCGTACGGGGTGGAGGCGGAAGTGCCCGCCGGCTGGGTGGACGTGTCGACGCCGGCCGGCGGCGGGTCCTGCTGGGTGCTCGCGGCCGGCCGACCGGCGTCGGCCACCTGTGAGCTCGCCACCAGGGTGGCGGCGGCGACCACCACGGCCGCGCCCTGCCACAGGCCCGACCCGTGCCGGTGCCTCCGCCCGGGCCTGGACTCCTCCGACATGTGACCGTCCCCCCACGACCTGACCGCTCCTGGCGCAGTCCAGTCTTCCCCGGTTCCCCGTGCCCCGCGCCCGCCAATCCGGGGGGTGGGGGTCGACGTTCCGCCCGCTCGCCCGCCGGACGGCGAGTCGCGGACGACGCGCCGGGGGAGCGGACCGGGCGGTGCCGTGCGCCCCTTGCCCGTCGCCGGGACCGGTCCCTACCGTGCCCCCGACGGGCCGCCGGGACGACGGTTCTGACCTCGTGAAGGACATCCCGATCCCGAGGTGTGAGGGAGCCCCCCGATGAACCCCCTGGTGGTGCGCAGCGCGATCGTGGCGGCCCTGGGCGGCCTGCTGTTCGGCTTCGAGACCGCGGTCATCTCCGGCACCACCGAGGACCTCGAGAGGGTCTACGACATCGGCGGGTTCTGGCTCGGCTTCACCGTCGCGACGGCGCTGCTCGGCACCATCGTGGGCGCGCTGATCGCCGGGAAGCCGGCGGACCGCTACGGCCGCAAGAGGGTGCTGTTCGCGATCGGCGCCCTCTTCGTCATCGGCGCTCTGGGCACCGGCCTGGTCACGAACCTCTGGTTGTTCATGTTCTTCCGGTTCGTCGGAGGCATCGGCGTGGGCGTGGCCTCGGTGGTCGCGCCGATCTACACGGCCGAGGTCGCCCCGCCGAAGTACCGCGGCCGGCTGGTCGGGCTGGTGCAGTTCAACATCGTGCTCGGCATCCTGCTGGCGTACCTGTCCAACTACGTCCTGGCCAGCGCGCTGCCCAGCGACATCGCCTGGCGCTGGATGTTCATGGTCATGGCCCTGCCGGCGGCGGTCTTCTTCCTGCTGCTGTTCACCACCCCGGAGACGCCGCGCTGGCTGTACATGGTGGGGCGCCGCGCGGAGGCCGTGGAGACGATCCACCGGCTCACGAACTCCCGGGACGAGGCGGAGTTCGAGATCCGGGAGATCGAGCAGACGCTCGCCAACGACGCCGAGGCGGCCCGGGCGCCGTTCTTCGTGCGGCAGAACCGCAAGGTCATCCTGCTGGCGGTGGCCATCGCCGCGTTCAACCAGCTGTCGGGGATCAACGCGATCCTCTACTACGCGAACGACATCTTCCGGATGGCCGGCGCCGGCGACAACTCCGCCGCACTGCAGAGCGTCGTCGTCGGGGTGGTCAACCTGGTGACGACGATGGCGGCGCTGACGGTCATCGACAAGATCGGCCGCCGGCGGCTGATGCTCATCGGCTCGATCGGCTACCTGGTCAGCCTGGGCGCGCTGGCGGTGGTGTTCACCGTGTACGACGGGCAGTTCACGGGCGCCTCGAGCGTGATGGTGCTGGCGGCACTGGTGGTCTTCATCGCCGCGCACGCCTTCGGCCAGGGCTCGGTGATCTGGGTCTTCATCTCCGAGATCTTCCCCAACCGGATCCGGGCCCGCGGCCAGTCGCTGGGCAGCCTGACGCACTGGGTGTTCGCGGCGGTCGTGTCCTGGACCTTCCCCGGGATCGCCGCGGCGCTCGGCGGCGGGGCGGCGTTCGCCCTCTTCTTCTTCTGCATGGTCGGTCAGCTCGTCTGGGTGCTGAAGGTGATGCCGGAGACGAAGAACGTGCCGCTGGAGGAGATGGAGCAGAACCTCGGCATCCAGCTCAGCGCCGAGGACGTCGCCGCCGCGCGCTCGGGGCCGAGGGGTCACTGACCGCTCCGCGCGTCCGGGAGGTCCGCGGCGGCGGTGCGCCGTCCACCTCCTCGGGGTGACATCTGCGTTGCACGACTGGATCCCTGCCCCGTCGGTGCCGACCGTCCTGGCAACCGATGGAAGGAGCCGTCATGCGGAACATGGCGTGCAGGGCCGTGGCCCAGGCCTCGCTGGTGGCGACGACGGCCTCGCTGGACGACGAGCAGGCGTGGCCGTTGCTGCTGGTCGCCGGCTGGCTGACCACCGCGGCTGACCTGGTGCAGCAGGCCGACGCCCTGGAGGCCGTCCTCGTCTGAGGCCCCGCCTGCGGGGAGGGGGGCGCGCCTCGTTGACCATGGGGGCCGTGCGCGACCTCCCGGCCCCCGCATCCGGTCCATGAGGGACGTCCCCGCCGCCGCCCGTCGTCTCGACGCGGCGCTCGAGTGGGCGCCGACCGGGCGGCGCGCGGTGCCGGTGCTCGTGGTGCTGGTCGTCGTCGCCAACCTCGTCGGCGTCGGCACCGTCGGGCTGCTGCTGCTCGGCCTGTCCGCCGGCGCGCACGATCCCGCCGGGGGCCGCGCCGTCATCGCGCTGACCGCGCTGGCCTACCTCGCCGTCGCGCTGCCGCTCGGCGTCCTGGTCGGGCTGCGGTGGCAGCGGCCGACCGCGGCCTGGCTCGGCGCCGGCCGCCGTCCCACTCCGGCGGAGGCCGGCCACGCGTTGCGGCTGCCCGTCGACATCGCCCGCGTCGCCGCGGTCACGTGGCTCGGCGGCGCGCTGCTGGTCGGCGTCGTCGGCGCCGTCGTCTCGCCGTTCCCGCTGGTCGGCGTGCGCATCACCCTGGCCGCGCTGCTCGGTGGCGTGGTGGCCGCCGGCGTCAGCTACCTGCTCGCGCTGCGGATGGGGCGCCACGTCACCGCCCGGGCGCTCCAGGCCCACCCGCCCACGGGCGCGCTGGGCCTCGGCGTCCGCCCGCGGCTGCTGCTGACCTGGGGGCTGACCAGCGGCGTCCCCCTGCTCGGTCTGGTCCTGCTGTTCCTCGACCCGAGCAACCCCGAGGGGCCCAACGAGGCCGCGGTCGTCTTCCTCACGGTCGTCGCCCTGCTCGTCGGACTGCTCGCCACCCTGCTGACCGGCCGCTCGGTCGGCGCGCCGCTGCGCGACCTGCGCCGCGCGGTGCAGCGGGTCGGCGCGGGGGGCCACGACGTCCGCGTGCCGGTCGACGACGCCGGCGAGATCGGTCTGCTGCAGGAGGGCGTCAACACGATGGTCGCCGGCCTCGCCGAGCGCGAGCGGCTGCGCGACCTGTTCGGTCGCCACGTGGGGACGACGGTGGCCCAGCAGGCCCTGGTCACCGGCGTCTCGCTCGGCGGCGAGCTGCGGACGGTCGCCGCGCTCTTCGTCGACATCGCCGGCTCCACCTCGCTGGTGCTGCGCGCCGGGCCCGAGCAGATGGTGGGGCTGCTCAACCGCTTCTTCGCCGTGGTCGTGGAGACCGTCGAGAGCGAGGGCGGGCTGGTCAACAAGTTCGAGGGGGACGCCGTCCTGTGCGTCTTCGGCGCTCCCGCCGACCACCCCGACCCGGCCGGTGCGGCCCTGCGCGCGGCCCGGCGGATCGCGGCCGCCGTCCGGGCCGCGGGCGAGCTCGACCTCGGTGTCGGTGTGGCCAGCGGTCAGGTGTGGGCCGGTCAGGTCGGCGCCGCCAGCCGGCTGGAGTACACGGTCATCGGCGACCCGGTGAACGAGGCCGCCCGGCTCACCGACCTGGCCAAGGACGTGCCGGGGCGGGTGGTGGCCAGCGAGGACGCCGTACGCGGCGCGGGCGCAGGGGAGGGGCGGCACTGGGAGCCCGGTGCGGTCGCCGAGCTCCGCGGCCGTCACCGCCCTACACGGACCTGGGTGCTCCGCGCCGACCGACTCCCGGCCGGCTGACCTGCGGCTGCCGCACTCCGGAGTGCCGGACGCCCGACCTCCGACCTCCGACCCCCGACGCTCGACCGCCGACGCCTGACCGCTCCCACATGACCCCCGACGCTCGACCGCCGACGCCTGACCGCCGACGCCTGACCGCCGACGCCTGACCGCTCGTACACGACCCCCGGCGCCCCGCCGGTCCCAACCCCCGTGGGGTCCGCTCAGGGCGCGGGTGCGGGACGGGGCCGCCTCGACTCCGAGGAGCGGGACGCCAGGCGACGGGCCCGGCGAGCCCGACTGCGACGCGCCGGGTCGTCAGCTCGCGGCGAGCTGCTGGCCCGGTGGGTGCGACCGCACGACCACGAGCACGTCCTCGGCCTCCAGCGTGCCGATCAGCGGGTCGTCGAAGCGCAGCGTGCGCCCGCCCCGGGTCACCGAGAGCACGATGTCGCGCAGCTGCCGCGGCCCCAGGCCCACCTCGCCGGCGGTGACCCGGCGCTGCTGGAGGTCGAGGCCCTGGCCGCCGGTGACGAGGTCCTCGACCGTGGCCACGACCCGCGGGGCGTCCGTGGACAGGCCGAGCAGCCGCCCCGAGGTGGCCGAGGTCGTGATGACCGTGTCGGCTCCCGACTGGCGCAGCAGCGCGGCGTTCTCCTCCTCGCGCACCGAGGTGGTGATCGGCACGCTGGGGTTCAGCTGACGCACGGTGAGCGTGATCAGCACAGACGCGTCGTCCCGGTTGGCGGCGACGATCACGGCGCGGGCGCGCTCGACGTGCGCTCGGCGCAGGACGTCGGTGCGGCCGGCGTCGCCGACGATCCCGTGCAGCCCCACCGAGTTGGCCTCGTCGATCGCCCGCGGTTCGGGGTCGACGACGACGATCTGCTCCAGCGGGGTGCCGCTGGCCTGCAAGGAGCGGATGGCGCTGCGGCCCTTGGTGCCGTAGCCGCACACGATGACGTGCTGGCGCACGCGGGACCTCCAGCGGCGGATGCGGAACTCCTCCCGGGAGCGCGCGGTGAGCGCTTCGAGGGTGGTCCCGATGAGGACGATGAGGAACAGCACGCGCAGCGGCGTGATGACGAGCAGGTTGATCAGGCGCGCCTGCTCGGTGACCGGCGTGATGTCGCCGTACCCGGTGGTCGAGAGCGTGACCGTCGCGTAGTACGCGGCGTCGAGCAGCGTGATCTCGCCGAGGTCGTCGAGGTCCCGGTAGCCCTCCCGGTCGAGGTAGACCAGCAGCACCGTGACCACGAAGACGACGACGGCGAAGACGATCCGCCGGGCGACCTGGCGGATCGGCGAGACCTCGACGTGCGCGAGCTGCACGCCGGTGTGTTCGGTGCCCGCCTCGATCTCGCTCGCCACCCGCCGGACGATAGTGAGCCGACCGCGATCCTGCCTGCACCGCCGCCCCGTCCGGGTGAGCGGACGGGGCGGCGGCCGGGGTCCCGGGATCAGCCGCCGGTGACGGCCGCCCGCTCCCGTGCGGCCAGCTCCCGCTTGAGCACCTTGCCGGCGGCCGACACCGGGATCGCGTCGATGAAGACGACGTCGCGCAGCCGCTTGTACGGCGTCACCCTGTCGTTGACCGCGGCCATCACCGACTCGGCGGTCAGCGCGGCGCCGGCGTCGTCGGCCTTGCGGACCACGTAGGCCACTGGCAGCTCCCCGGCCTCCTCGTCCGGCCGGCCCACCACGGCCGCCCCGGCCACCCCGGGCACGCCGAACAGCACCTCCTCCAGCTCGCGCGGGAAGACGTTGTAGCCCTTGTAGAGCAGCATGTCCTTGGTGCGGTCGACGATCGCCAGGTAACCGTCCTCGTCGAGGACGCCGACGTCCCCGGTGTGGAACCAGCCGTCGGGGTCGATCGCCTCGGCGGTCGCCTCCGGCCGGTGCGCGTAGCCGCGCATCACCTGCGGGCCGCGGATGCACACCTCGCCGCGCTCGCCGGGCGGCAGCGGGGCACCGCCGCCGAGCGGCTGGATGCTGATCTCGGTGTCGAAGATCGGCACGCCCACCGTGCCGGGCTTGCGGGTGCCCGACCGGTGCACCGGGTTGCCGGTGGCCTGCATCGTCACCTCGGTGAGCCCGTACCCCTCGCCGATCACGGCGTTGGGCAGCACCTGCTGGAGCCGCTCGATGAGCGTCACGGGCAGCGGCGCGGCTCCGGAGGAGACCCCGCGGACGCCGGACCAGTCGGCCTCGAGGAAGCCCGGCACCTGCAGCAGCGCCACGAACACCGGCGGCGCGCCGCCGATCGAGGTCACCGCGTACCGGACGGCGTCCTCGACGTAGCGCACCGGGTCGAAGCGCATGTGGATCACCGTCATCGTCCCGGCCATCACCATGCCGTTGAGGTAGCCGATCGCGCCCATGGCGTGGAACCACGGCGTGAGGTTGACCAGCCGCCCCTCGCCCAGCGCCGTCGGGTACTCGTCCCGCCCGAGCACCTGCCGCAGGGTCACGTCGCCGGCCTCGTCGAGCTCGGGCACCGATCCCGACGACCAGCAGGCCGACTGCAGCACGTTGGTGACGACGGCGCGGTGCGGCAGCTCGACGCCCTTGCTCACCCCCGTGGTCCCGCCGGTGTAGGCCAGGTGCGCCAGGTCCGCGGCCGGGTCGACGTCGGCGTCGAGGTGCCGGTCGCTTGGGTCGCCGGCGAGCAGGTCGGCGAGGTCGACGTCCCCGGGTTCGAGCTCCAGGCGGGCGCCGAGGTCGAGGGTGTGCGCCTCCCCGGTGACGACGACGGTCTGCACGGGCGTGGCCGCCAGCGCCGACCGCACGAACGGCAGCACCTGGTCCCAGGTGACCAGCACGCGGGCGCCGGCGTCGGTCAGCTGCGCGGCGAGGTCGGCCGCCGGAAGCAACGGGTTGGTGGGGGAGAAGGTCGCCCCGGCGAGCAGCACCCCGTAGTAGACCGCCGGGTACTGGCGGCAGTTCGGGATGTGCACCGCCACGACGTCGCCGCGCCCGACCCCGTGGTCGGCCAGCCAGTTGGCGACGGCGTGCGCCCGGGCGCCCAGCTCGGTGTAGGTCAGCGGGACGTCGTGGTCGACGAACGCCGTGCGGTCGCCCCAGCGGCGCACCGCCGCCCGCAGGATCGAGCCGACCGGGACCGCGGGGTGGTCCAGCGACCGCGGCAGGCCGGGCGGCCAGCTGTGCGCGGTAGGGGTCGGGGCGTCCTGCGTGGCGGTCATGCGGGTCCTTCCTCTCCGGAGGCCCACAGCGTGGCGTACGTCACTACCCGTGTCGAGGACCGACGGTGGGTGAGGATGGCGGGATGAGCGACCAGCGCAGGGCCCTCGTCCTCGGCGGCGGCGGCATCACCGGCATCGCCTGGGAGATCGGCGTGCTCGCCGGTCTGGCCGAGGCCGGCGTCGACCTCACCGGCGCCGACCTCGTGGTGGGCACCTCGGCCGGCTCGGTGGTCGGCGCGCAGCTCACCGGCGGTGCCGACCTGGAGACGCTGTTCGCCCGGCAGCTCGAGCCGCCCACCGGCGAGCAGGCCGCCCGGATGACCCGCTCCGCGCTGCTCCGCTACGGCCTGGCGGCGCTGCGCAGCCGCGGGGACGACGTCGGGTTCCGCCGCCGGATCGGCGCGCTGGCGCTGGCCACCGAGCGGGCCGGCCTGACCCCCACCGAGCAGGAGCGGCTCGACGTGATCGGCTCCCGCCTCGTCAGCCGGGAGTGGCCCGACCGCGACCTGCGCATCACCGCCGTCGACGCCGAGAGCGGCGAGTTCCGCGTCCTCGACCGCACCTGCGGCGTCCCGCTGCCGCAGGCCGTGGCGGCCAGCTGCGCCGTTCCCGGCGTGTACCCGCCGGTCACCATCGACGGCCGCCGCTACGTCGACGGCGGCATGCGCTCGGCGGCCAACGCCGACCTCGCCGAGGGGCACGACCGGGTCGTCGTGCTCGCGCCCATCCCGCGCGGCCTCGGACCGATGGCCAGCGTCGATGCGCAGGTCACCGGGATGGTCGCGCGGGTCGCCGTCGTCTCCCCGGACGACGCCAGCCGCCGTGCGATCGGCCGCAACGTGCTCGACCCGGCCGCCCGCGCGGGATCCGCGCGCGCCGGCCGGGCGCAGGCCGCCGGCGTGGCTGCCGAGGTCATCGAGGTCTGGCAGGGCTGAGGGTCCGGGTCCACCCCCTGTTCGTCCGAGCGCTCACGTCGCGGCCACGTCGCCGGGCTGGGATCGTCCGGGCCGACGGCGAGGGTCGCCGTCCGAGCCCGGGGGAGATGTCCCATGTCACGCGCCCACCGCCGGACCGCGCTGCTCACCGCGTCCGTCCTCGCCGTCCCGCTGTTCCTGACCGGGCCGGCCACCGCCGCCCCACCGCAGCGGGGAACCGAGGACGGCGCCGACGAGCTGCTCGTCATCGGGCACCGCGGTGCCTCGGGCTACCGGCCCGAGCACACGCTGGCCTCCTACGAGCTGGCGGCCCGCATGGGCGCGGACTACATCGAGCCCGACGTCGTGAGCACCCGCGACGGCGTGCTGGTCACCCGCCACGAGAACGAGATCTCCGGGACGACGGACGTCGCCGAGCGGCCCGAGTTCGCCGACCGGCGCACCACCAAGCTGATCGACGGCGTCGAGCTGACGGGCTGGTTCACCGAGGACTTCACGCTGGCCGAGCTGCGCTCGCTGCGTGCGGTGGAGCGGCTGCCCGACGTCCGGGAGGAGAACACCCTCTACGACGGCCTCTACCAGGTGCCGACCCTCGACGAGGTGCTCGAGCTGCGCGAGGAGCTGTCCCGGGAGCTGCGCCGCGAGGTCGGCGTCTACATCGAGACCAAGCACCCGACCTACTTCGACTCCATCGACCTCTCGCTCGAGGAGCCGTTGGTCGAGGACCTCGACGAGGCCGGGCTGGACCGCCGCGACGCGCCGGTGTTCCTGCAGTCGTTCGAGACGGCCAACCTGCGGGAGCTCGACGAGGTGGTCGACGTCCCGCTGGTGCAGCTGCTGTCGGCGACCGGCGCGCCGGCCGACCTGGTGGCCGCCGGTGACCCGCGCACCTACGCCGACCTGTCCACGGCCGAGGGGCTGGCGGACATCGGGGAGTACGCCGACGGCGTCGGCCCGGAGAAGGCCCAGGTCATCCCCCGGGAGGCCGACGGCACCCTCGGCGAGCCGACGTCCTTCGTGGCCGACGCGCACGCCGCGGACCTGCTCGTGCACCCGTACACCTTCCGCAACGAGAACGAGTTCCTCCCCGCCGAGCTGCGCGACCCCGGCGAGGAGCCGGGCGACTACGGCCGGGCGATCGACGAGCAGCTGGTCTTCTGGGGGACCGGCATCGACGGGCTGTTCACCGACAACCCGGACACCGGCGTCGTCTCCCGGGAGCTGTTCACCGACTGAGCCTCGGCGCGCGTCCGCAGGTCCGGTTCACGGCTGAGGATCCGGGCAGTCGGCAGCGGCGTCGTCACCGAGGAGCTGGTCGATGCTGACGGCCTGCGCCAGGTACTGCGCGACCGGGTGTTCGGGGGCGAGCACCCGGCGGCAGCGCTGCAGCGTGTCCTCGCCCAGGGCGCGGGCCGGCTCCACCTCGCCGAGCTGCACCAGGGCGTGGGTCAGCGCGCTCGCCGCCCAGAGGGCGACCAGGTGATCCGGGCCGAACACCCGGCGCGCGCGCCGCAGCGTGTCCTCGCCCAGGGCGCGGGCCGGCTCCACCTCGTCCAGCGCGGCCAGGGCGGCGGTCGTGGAGGCCGCCGCCCACAGGGTCACCAGGTGGTCCGGGGGGAATGCCCTGCGGCAGCGCTGCAGCGTGTCCTCGCCGAGGGCGCGGGCCGCCTCCGCCTCACCGAACTGGGTCAGCGCCGAGGTCAGGACGGTAGCCGCCCACAGCGTGAGCACGTGGTCCGGGCCGAGCACCCGGCGGCAGCGCCCGAGCGCGTCGTGGCCCAGGGCGCGGGCCGGCTCCGCCTCGCCGAGCTGGGTCAGCGCCGAGCTGAGAGCAGTCGCCGCCGTCAGGGTGGTGGCGTGATCCGGGCCGAGCACCCGGCGGGCGCGCGCCAGCGTGTCCTCGCCCAGGGCGCGGGCCGGTTCGGCCTCCCCCAGCTGGTCCAGCGCGAGGGTGAGGACGTTGGCCGCCCCGAGACTGGTGACGACATCCGGGCCGAGCACCCGGCGGGCGCGCCGCAGCGTGTCCTCGCCCAGGGCGCGGGCCGGTCCCGCCTTCCCCAGCTGGACCAGGGCGATCGTGAGGGCGGTCGCTGCCTTCAGGGTGGTCGGGTGGTCCGGTCCGAGCACCCAGCGGCAGCGCTGCAGCGTGTCCTCGCCCAGGGCGCGGCTCGCCTCCGCCTCGCTCAGCCCGAACAGGGCGAGGGTGAGAGTGATCGCCCCGGCCAGTGTGTCGGGGTGGTCGGCGCCGAGGACCGCCCGCCAGCGGTCGAGCCCCTGCTCGCCCACGCACCGGCTGCCGTGGACGTCGCCGCGGGCCAGCAGGTAGCGGATGGTGTCCAGGACCACCTGCCGACCTGCGGCGGAGTGGTCCCCCACAGGGGCGGTGGCGAGCACGTGCGGAGCCAGCGCGGCGTAGCCGGCCCAACCGGCCGGGTCCTCCGGGTCGTCGGGGGCGGCCGCGGCCAGCAGCGCCACCACCCGCTCGGCGGTGGCCTGCTGGCGATCGGCGGGTAGCTGGTGGCGGATGACCGCCTGCACGAGCCGGTGCAGCTGGAAGGCGTCGGGGAAGCGGCGGATCAGCGAGTAGCCGACCAGGGTGCCCACGGTGTCGGCGAGGGCGTCGGGGTCGGCGGCGACGGTGCGCAGCGGCTCGTCGAGCAGCTCGGCGTGCTCGCCGAACAGGGCCAGGGGGATGGGCTCGGGCGCGAGGAAGGCGGCCAGCTCCAACAGCTGGACGGCGGCCGGTTCCGCGCTGCGCAGCCGTTCCAGGGACAGCGCCCAGGTGGTGTCGATCCGGCCGGCGTAGCCGACCACCTCCCCGCGGGACAGCAGGCCAGCGCGGCGGGCGCGGAACCGGCGCAGGTAGTCCCCCACGGGTAGATCGGTCTGCTCCAGGTAGCCGGCGGCCTGCGCCGCGGCCAACGGCAGGTCGCCCAGCTCGGCGGCGAGCTTGTCGGCCAGCTCCTCGCCCAGGGCCGGGATCCGCGCGCGCAGCAGCGTGATCGTCTCGGCCCGGGTCAGCACGTCGACCTCCAGCCGCCCGCCCAGCGCACCCCAGCCGGGAGAGCGGGAGGTGATCAGCACGTGCCCGCCGCCACCGGGCCGGTGGTCGGCGATGTCGCCGGGCCGCTCGGCGTTGTCGAAGACCAGCAGCCAGCGGTCGCGGCCGCGCAGCTCTGCGAGGAGGCGTTCGGCGGTATCGGTCACCGTCGGCCCGGGAGCGAGGTCCAGCCGGGCCGCGAGGGCGGCCAGCTGGTCGGGGATCAGCACCGGCTGCTCGGCGTCGACCCACCAGACGAGGTCGTAGTCGGCGGCGAACCGGTGCGCGTACTCCAGCGCCAGCTGGGTCTTGCCCACCCCGCCGAGGCCGTACAGGGCCTGCACCGCCAGCGTGCCCTCACCGTCGTGCAGCCGCCGGCGCAGCTCGGTGAGCAGGCTGTCCCGGCCGGTGAACCGGGGATTGCGCGGCGGCACCTTCCACACTGCCGGCAGGGTGCCGGCGAATCCCGGCTTGGCCGTCGATGCGGGTCCCGCTCGGGGGAACGGCGGCGCGCTGGTGGGACGGGTCCTCGCCAGCCGGGTCCGCAGCCGGGTTGCGGCCGCGGCCTCGTCCAGGCCGGTCAGGTCGAGGTGGACCAGCGGCGCGTAGAGCCGGGGCAGGGTCACCGGTTCGACCAGCACGGGCACGATCCGCCCCTGCGCCGCCGCGGACCCTGCGAACGCCGCGCGCAACTCCGCGCCGCCGAACACGGAGGAGAAGTAGGCCTCGGTGCACACCGCCAGCAGCCGGTCCGCGCGCTCCAGCGCCGCCTCCATCCGGGCCACGAAGTCCTCACCCGGAGCCCAGTCCCACACGTCCAGCTCGACGGTGTAGCCCGCCTGCTGCAGCTGCCAGGCCAGCCACTCGGCCCACGCGGTGTCCCGGCCGGCGTGGCTGATGAAGAAATCGGTCCCCCGACCGCTCACGCACCAGCCCTACACCCATCACCCGCCGTACGCGATACCCGGCGTCCCACGACCTGGGGACCGCCGGCCCGGGAAGAGCCGAGCGGTACGCCGGCGTTGCGGCCGGGCGTGAAGGTGGAGATCTGGTCCGACGTCGTCTGTCCCTGGTGCCACATCGGCAAGCGCCGGTTCGAGGCCGCGCTCGAGCGGTTCCCGCACCGGGACGCCGTCGAGGTGGAGTGGAGGTCCTTCGAGCTGGACCCGGGCGCGCAGTCAGCCGCCGCGGGGCACGAGGTCTCGCCGACCGAGTACGCCGAGCGGCTGGCGAGGAAGTACGGCACCTCGGTGCTCGGGGCGCAGCAGATGACCGACCACATGACGCAGCAGGCCGCCGCCGAGGGCCTGGACTTCCGGTTCGACAGGGCGGTGCGCGCCAACACCTTCGACGCCCACCAGGTGATCCACCTGGCCGGTGAGCGCGGGGTGCAGGACGCCGTGAAGGAGCGGCTGCTGACCGCCTACTTCAGCGAGGGCGAGGCGGTCGGCGACCGCGAGACCCTGGTCCGGCTCGCCGCCGAGGCGGGGCTGGAGGCCGACGAGGTGCGCGCGGCGCTGGCGGACCAGCGCTACGCCGGCGCGGTCCGGGCCGACGAGGCCGAGGCGCAGGCGCTGGGCATCAGCGGCGTCCCGTTCTTCGTCGTCGACCGCACGTACGGCGTCAACGGCGCCCAGCCGGCCGACGCGCTGCTGCAGGTGCTCGAGCGGGCCTGGGCCGAGCGGACGCCGCTCATCCCGGTCATCACCGGCGGCGAGGTCTGCGGCCCCGACGGCTGCTAGGAGGACCCTCCTGCCCCCGACCGGAGCCCGCCGCAGGCCCCGTCCCGAGGCTCGCCCCGAGCTCGCGAGGGGTGAGGAGGACGGGGTCCTTCTTCAGACGACCGGTTCGGCGACCAGCGAGCCGGCCGAGTGCTCCTCGCGCAGCCGGGTCTTGAGCACCTTGCCGCTGGGGTTGCGCGGGAGCGCGCCCACGATCGAGTACTCGCGCGGGTTCTTGTAGCCCGCCAGCCGCTCCCGGCACCAGGCGGTGAGCTCGGCCGGCGTCGGCGGGTCGGCCGGGTCGCGCGGGGCGACGACGGCCAGCGGCGCCTCCCCGTAGCGCGCGTCCGGCACGCCGATCAGCGCGACCTCGCCGACCTTCGGGTGGCCCGCCAGGACGTCCTCGACCTCGGCGCAGTACACGTTCTCGCCGCCGGTGATGATCATGTCCTTCTTGCGGTCGACGACGTAGAGGTAGCCGTCCTCGTCCTGCCGCACCAGGTCGCCGGAGTGGAACCAGCCGCCGGCGAACGCCTCCGCGGTGGCCTCCGGCTTGCCCCAGTACTCCCGCATCACCATCGGGCTGCGGTACACGATCTCGCCGACCTCGCCCTGCGGCACGTCCTGCATCGCGTCGTCCACCACCCGGACCTCGACGTTGAGCATCGGCGTCCCGATCGAACCGATCTTGCGCACCGAGTCCTCGCCGCGGAGGAAGCAGGTGACCGGGCTGCACTCGGTCTGCCCGAAGGCGGTGACCACCTCGGCCTGCGGGAAGGTGTCGATCAGCGTCCGCAGCAGGGTCGTCGACGCGGGCGCCGCACCCCAGGAGATGCGCCGCAGCGAGGACAGGTCCCGGGAGGCGATGTCGGGGACGGCGACCACCGCCGCCCACATCGCGGGCACCAGGAACACGCTGCTGACCCGCTCCCGCTCGATGAGGTCGAGCGTGGCGACCGGGTCGAAGCTGCCCGAGCGCAGGATCACGTGGGTGCCGCCGAGCAGCAGCGGTGGCAGGCCGCCGGCGAGCCCGGCGATGTGGAACAGCGGCGCACCAGGGACGGCCACCCGGTCGTCGGGGTCCCAGCCGAGGTGCGTGACCTGGCTGAACACGTGCATGAGCAGGTTGCGGTGGGTCAGCACGGCGCCCTTGGGGCGGCCGGTGGTGCCCGAGGTGTACATGATGAAGGCGGCGGCGCCCTCGTCCACCTCGACGTCGAGCGGCTCGGTGCCCGCGGCGGCCAGCGCCTCCTCGTAGTCCCCGCCGATGGTCAGGACGGTGCGCACGCCGGGCGCCTGCTCGCGGGCCTTGGCCGCGACCTCGGCCAGCGCGGTGTCGACCACGAGGGCCACCGCGCCGCTGTCGCCGAGCACGTAGGCGACCTCGTCGGCGACGAGCCGGAAGTTCACCGGGACGACGACCGCGCCCACCCGCACCCCGGCGAGGTAGGCCTCCCACACCTCCAGCCCGTTGAGCCCGAGGACGGCGACGCGGTCGCCGACGCCCACCCCGCGGCCGGCCAGGGCGCGGGCCAGCCGGGTCACCCGCTCGTCGAGCTCGGCGTAGCTGCGCCCGGTGCCCTCGAACCGCAGCGCGACGGCGTCCGGCGTCCGCCGGGCCCACCGTGCCAGCTGGTCGCTGGTCGTCATGCCGCGGCCCGTCAACCGGGGGACGTCTGCGCTCACGGGGCCTCCTGACCGCCGGACCGGAACGCGCGTCATGCTGGCCGGGGCGACCGAGGTGGTCAACAGCCGGTCGTCGTTGACCACTGCGGGTGACCGCTGTCACGCTGCGGCCGACCCCCGCCCGACGGAGGAAGGCGCGCTCGTGGACTTCGACGACACCCCCGAGGAAGCCGAGTACCGGGCCGGTGTCCGGCGGGCGCTGGAGGAGCACGCCGCCGAGCTGCTGCACGTCGGCGCGGGGGAGGAGACGGTGGACGCCGCCACCGCCGAGGCCGAGCTGCGGCGCACGCAGCGGGTGCTCCACGAGGCCGGCCTCGTCGGCGTCACCTGGCCCCGCGAGCACGGCGGGCAGGGCGGCACGCTCGTGCAGCAGGCGATCGTGCAGCAGGAGCTGGCCCGCGCCCGCATACCGGCCCTGGTCAACCACATCGGCCTGGGCATGTGCGGGCCGACGGTCATCGCCCACGGCAGCGACGACCAGCGGCGGCGGTACCTGCCCCGCCTCCTGCGGGCCGACGACGTCTGGTGCCAGCTGTTCAGCGAGCCGGCGTCCGGCTCCGACCTCGCGGCACTGCGCACCACCGCCGTCCGGGACGGCGACGACTGGGTGGTCAACGGCCAGAAGGTCTGGACGACGCTGGCCCACGTCGCGGACCACGGCATCCTGCTCGCCCGCACCGACCCGCAGAGGCCCAAGCACGCCGGCCTGACGATGTTCGTCGTCGACATGCACGCCCCCGGTGTGACCGTGCGGCCGCTGCGGCAGATGATCGGCTCCGCCGGGTTCAACGAGGTGTTCTTCGACGACGTCCGGATCCCCGACAGCGAGCGGCTGGGGGAGCCCGGCGAGGGCTGGCGGGTCGCGCTGACCACGCTGATGAACGAGCGGGTGGCCATCGGCGGCGCCGGCAGCGACCTCGGCGTCCCGGTCGAGACGCTCGTCGCGCACGCCCGGCAGCGGTTGCCGCAGCTGGACCACGACCGGCAGGTGCTCGCCCGGCAGGCCGTCGGCCGGGCGGTCGTGGCCTCCCTCGCCACCCGCTACACCGGATACCGCCGCTTCACCGAGCTCAGCCGGGGCGGGGTGCCCGGACCGGAGGCGAGCGCGGGCAAGCTGGCCGGTACCGCCGCGGCCAAGCTCGTCGCCGACGCCGGGGTCCGGCTGCTCGGGGACGACGCCGTGTACGCCGCCACCGCCGAGGGCGACGAGACCTGGCAGCGCAGCCAGGGCTTCCTGCCCGGCCTGGCCATCGCCGGCGGCACCGACCAGGTGCTGCGCAACATCCTCGGCGAGCGGGTGCTCGGCCTCCCGCCCGAACCCCGCTCGGACAGGAGCGCTCCGTTCGCCGGCGGTGCGCGGTGAACTTCGACCTCGGCCCCGACCAGCGCGACGCCGCCGCCGGCGCGCGCGACTTCTACCGTGGCTCGGCCTCGCCGGCCGCCGCCCGGGAGGCGCTCGAGGGCGGCGCCGTCGCGCCGGGCCGCAAGGCGCTGGCCGACATCGGCTTCCTCGGGATCACCGTCCCCGAGTCCGCCGGCGGTGCGGGCGGGTTGCTGCTCGACCTCGCCGTCGTCGCCGAGCAGGGCGGAGCCGTGCTGGCCGGCCCGTCGCTGGCGACCGCCGCGCGCGCCGCGGTGCTGCTGGCCGGCGCCCCCGACCTGGCCGCGCAGCTGGCCGACGGGTCTGCGGCGTTCGCGGTCGTCGACGGCCCGCTCGCCGGCTCGTCCCCGTCGATCGACGCGGCCGGCGCGACGCTCTTCCTCGGTCTGGACGACGACGGCGCGCTCGTCGTCGGGGAGGGCGACGTCACCCCCGGCCGCCCGCTGGACGCCACCCGCGGGCTGGCCTCGGTGCGGCTGACCTCGCGGCGGGTGCTCGCCGAGGACGCGGGCCGGCTGTGGGCCCGGGCCCGGCAGGTCGCCGCCGTCGTGCTCGCCGCCGAGGACCTCGGCGCGGCCGACGCCGCCGTGCAGATGGCCGTCGGCTACGCGCAGCAGCGGGAGGCGTTCGGCCGGCGGATCGGCTCCTACCAGGCGGTCAAGCACATGCTGGTCGACGCGTGGGTCGGCGTGGACCAGCTGCGCTCGCTGGTGTGGTGGGCGGCCTGGGCCGCCGACGCCGCACCCGAGGAGCGGCCGCTGGCCGCGTCGGCCGCCAAGGCGCACGCCGCCGAGGTGCTCGAGCGGGCCGCCGAGACGTGCGTCCAGGTGCACGGCGGGATCGGCTTCACCTGGGAGCACGACGCCCACCTGTACTGGCGGCGGGCCAAGGTCGACCGGCTGCTCCTCGGCGACGCCGCCGAGCACCTGGACGCCGTGGCCCGGCTCGCGGTCGCCGGCGCGCTCGGGTGACCCCCACCCAGCTGCGCTACGCGGTCGCCGACGGCGTCGCGACCATCACCCTGCACCGGCCCGAGCGGCTCAACGCCTTCACGCCGGTCATGGCCGCGGAGCTCGCCGGGGCCGCCGCGGCCGCCGACGCCGACGACGACGTCCGGGTGGTGCTCGTGACCGGCGCCGGCCGGGCCTTCTGCGCCGGCGCCGACCTCGGTGGCGGCGAGAGCACCTTCCGCGACCGCGGCGCCCGCCCCGACCCCGTCCCCCGCGGCACGGTGGACGGCGTCCCGCGGGACTGGGGCGGCATCGCCTCCCTGCCGTTCGCCCGGCTGCGCAAGCCCGTCATCGCCGCGGTCAACGGGCCCGCGGTCGGCATCGGCGCCACGATGACGCTGCCGATGGACGTCCGGATCGCGTCCGAGTCGGCACGGTTCGGCTTCGTCTTCGCCCGCCGCGGCATCGTGCCGGAGGCCGCGTCGTCGTGGTTCCTCCCGCGGGTCGTCGGCATCAGCCAGGCGATGGAGTGGGTCGCCACCGGCCGGGTGTTCGACGCCGCCGAGGCGCTGCGCGGCCGGCTGGTGTCCCGGGTGGTCCCGGACGACGAGCTGCTGGCCACCGCCCTGGGCCTGGCCCGCGAGATCGCCGACAACACCTCGGGGGTCGCGGTTGGAGCCGCCCGCCAGCTGCTGTGGTCGATGCTCGGGGCGCCCTCGCCCTGGGACGCCCACCGCGCCGAGTCCCGTGCCCTCGTCGAGCTCGGCGCCGGTCCGGACGCCGCCGAGGGCGTGGCGTCGTTCCTCGAGCGGCGGCCGGCGCGGTTCCCCGCCCGGTTGGGGGACGACGCGGTGGCCGGCGTGCCCCGCTGGCCGGCCCCGCCCGACGACGTCGCCCCTCCCTCCTGATCGGGACGCCCGGAGCGGCCTCCTGCCCCGACGTGGCCGGCCACGCACCGTGGGGACTCGCTGGCGGCAGCTGGGAGCCGCCGTCCGGGGCGCCGGCCGGGGCGTACGTGTCGGGCTCCCTCGCTACGGTCCTCGGCCTCGGAGACCAGGAGGCGGCGTGACACAGGCAGCGACGATGAGAGCCGCCCGGTTCGAGGGCGTCGGCAGGCCTCTGGCGGTGCGGGAGGTCGCGCTGCCGCGCCCGGCCCGGGACGAGGTGCTGGTGCGGGTCGCGGCCACCGGGCTGTGCGGGTCGGACGTCCACGTCGCGGTCGAGGGGATCACCCCGACACCCTTCCTCCCGATCACCCTCGGCCACGAGATCGCCGGCACGGTGGCCGCGGTCGGTACGGAGGTCGCCGACTGGGCCGTGGACGACCGGGTCTGCGTGTTCCCGCTGACCTACGACGGGACCTGCAGCGCCTGCCTGGCCGGTCACGGCGAGATCTGCGCCGGCCGCCAGGTGCTCGGCATCCACGCCGACGGGGGGCTGGCCGAGTACGTCACCGTGCCGGCCAGGAACCTGTGCGCCGTTCCGGAGCCGGTGCCTCCCGAACTGGCCGCGGTCTGCACCGACGCGGTCATCACCCCCTTCCACGCCCTGGCCGACGTGGCCGGGTTGAGGCCCGGGGAGTCGATCGCGGTGATCGGCGTCGGGGGCCTGGGCCTGCACGCCGTGCAGATCGCCCGGCTCGCCGGGGCGTTCCCGGTGATCGCGGTCGACACCCGCCGGTCCCAGCTCGAGCGCGCTGCGCGCAGCGGCGCGGACGTCACGATCGACGCATCCCGGGATCCGGTGGTCGACGCGGTGCGGGAAGCCACCGCCGGGCTCGGTGTGGACGTGGCCGCCGAGTTCGTCGGCCGGCAGGACACGATCGCTCAGGCCGTCGAGTGCCTGCGGACCGGGGGGCGGGCGGTCGTCGTGGGCCTGGGCGCCGATCCGATCACGGTGCTCCCGCCGACGCTCTTCGTCCGGAAGCAGGTGCAGCTCCTGGGCTCCTACGGCGGCACCATCGCGACGCTGCGCCGGGTGCTCCCGCTGGTCGCCTCCGGTCGGCTCGACCTGAGCGGCTCGATCTCGCACAGGTTCCCGCTGGACGAGGCGGACACGGCGCTGCGGACGCTGCACGAGGGGATCGGCGAGCCCCAGCGGGTCATCGTCGCCGTGGGCTGACCTCGGTCCGACGACGGGGGCACCGCGGCCCCGGCTGCAGCGACGGTGGCCGGCGAGGTCAGTCCTCCCCGGCCACTGCTCAGCGCGGGCCGAGGTGGCGCAGCAGCGTCTCGCCGAGGTCCCGCATCGCCGCGACCTGCCCGGGGGAGAGCTGGTCGAACAGGTGGGTGCGCACGCTCTCCACGTGCACCGGGGCGGCTGCCTCGAGCGCGGCGAACCCGTCGTCGGTGAGGACGGCGAGCTGACCGCGGCCGTCGTCCGGACAGACCTGACGGCGCACCCAGCCGCGCTCCTCCAGCCGGGACACGGCGTGCGAGAGCCGGCTGCGCGAGGACAGGCACCGGTCGGCGAGCTCGCTCATCCGCATCATCCGGCCCTCGGTCTCCGACAGGGCGACGAGGATCTCGTAGTAGGCGTGCGAGATGCCGGTGGCGTGGGTGAGCTCCCGGTCGAGCCGGTCGAGCAGCAGCTGGGCGCTGTAGAGCCAGGCCCGCCAGGCCTGCTGCTCCTCGGCGTCGAGCCAGCGGGTCCCCTCGGCGTCGGAGCCGGGGTCCCGGGGAGCGAGCGACACGTCGGCGGTCATACCCACGAGGGTACTGGCGGAATAGATGAGCCTTCAACTACAGTTCGGCTCGGCACGATGGTCCAACGCTCAACCACTTGGAGGCTCCCATGACCACCGCCACGCAGATCCCCGGCTACGTCGTCGGCACCTGGGACATCGACGCCAGCCACTCGACGGTCGGCTTCTCCGTCCGCCACATGATGGTCAGCAAGGTCCGCGGCTACTTCACCAGGTTCGCCGGTGAGATCGTCACCGCCGAGGACCCGGCGCAGTCCACCGTGACCGCCACGATCGACATGGACTCGATCGACACCCGGCAGGAGCAGCGCGACGCGCACATCCGCTCCGCCGACTTCTTCGACGTGGGCAACCACACCCACATGACCTTCCGCTCGACCGAGGTCCGCACCGACGGTGCCGACTGGACCGTCGTCGGCGACCTGACCATCAAGGGCATCACCAAGCCCGTCGAGCTCGCCCTCGAGCTCAACGGCTTCGGCCCCGACGCCTACGGCGGCACCCGCGCCGGCTTCTCCGCCAAGACCGAGATCTCCCGCAAGGAGTACGGCGTCGACATCGACATGCCGATGGACGGCGGCGGCGTCGTCGTCGGCGACAAGATCACCGTCGAGCTCGAGATCGAGGCCGTGCTCCGCACCGCCTGAGGGAGGGCCCTTCTGCCCCCGCCACGCGCAGGCTCGCGGCGGGGCCCTGCAGAGGGGCCGACTCCGGCCGTACGAGGGCTCCGGGGGTTGGCCCGGCGCCCGCGTCGTGTCCGGGTACCACCGGGGCGGGCCGGGCGACTGTCCTGTGGTGGCGTGGTCCGTCCTGCCGTGGGTGGCCACGGTGGCGCGCTGGCTCCTGGGTGGGGTGTTCCTCGCTGCCGGAGCGCTGAAGCTGCCCGACCCGGACGCCGCCGTCCGCGCCGTGCGCGCCTACCGCCTGCTGCCCGAGCCGCTGGTCGCGCCGGTGGCCTTCGGGCTGCCCGTCCTCGAGATCGCCGTCGGGCTGGCGCTCGTCGCCGGCGTCTTCGTGCGGACGGCGGCGGTCGTCGCGGCCGCCCTGCTCGTCGTGTTCCTCGCCGGCGTCGGCTCGGCCTGGGCCCGGGGCCTGCAGATCGACTGCGGTTGCTTCGGGGGCGGCGGTGAGGTGGCCGCGGGGGAGACCGCCTACCCGGCGGAGGTCGTCCGCGACGTCGCGCTCCTCGCGGTCGCGCTGGCGCTGGCCAGGTGGCCGCGCTCCCGGCTGGCCCTCGGCGGCCGGCAGGAGGCGCCAGACCCGTCGAACCAGGAGCCCGGACGTGTCCCCTGAGAGCAAGCGTGAGGCTGCCCGCCGTCGCATCGCCGAGAAGCGCGCCGCGGAGGAACGCGCCCGGGCCCAGGAGCGCCGCCGCCGGCAGGCCGTCGTGGGCGGGGTGGTCGCGGCGGTCGTCGTCGTGGTCGCCGTCGTCGTGGTGATCGCCGTCCAGAGCGCCCGGACGTCGACCTCTCCCGACGCCGCCGTGCCGGCCAACACCACGGACGGCGGGACCGCCTTCGCCGTCGGGCCGGCCGACGCTCCCGTGACCGTGGACGTCTACGAGGACTTCCTCTGCCCGGCCTGCCGGCAGTTCGAGGCCGCCGCCGGTGCCACCCTCGCCGAGCTCACCGCCGCCGGGACCGCGCAGGTGCGCTACCACCCGGTCGCGATCCTCGACCGCGCTTCCACCGACGACTACTCCACCCGCGCGCTCAACGCCGCGGCCGCGGTCGCCGACGCGGCCGGCACCGAGGCGTTCCTCGACTTCCACGACGCGCTGTTCGCCGAGCAACCGGCCGAGGGCGGCCCCGGGCTGACCGACGCGCGGCTCGTCGAGCTGGCTGCCGAGGCCGGCGCCACCGGTCCCGACGTCGAGGAGGCGATCACGGGACTGGCCTACGCGGACTGGACGCGTGAGGTCACCGATGCCGCGAGCCGGGCGGGCGTGTCCGGGACACCGACGGTCCTCGTCGACGGCGCACCCCTCCAGGACCGGAGTGCTGAGGGTCTGCGTGCCGCCGTGGCCGAAGCGCAGGAGGGGTGAGCGCGGGAGGGGTGAGCCGGCCGCGTGCGGCCGAGGACGGGCACCGAGGGAACCTCGCTGCCGCCTCCGGCGTCTGCCAGTGCACACCGTGCGGCGCAGCGTCCGGTCCGGCGTCCCGTGCGGCGGGAGGGGAGCGTGGCCGTGCGGGTCCTCGTCGTCGGAGCCGGCATCGCCGGGCTGTCGGCCGCCCTGCGGCTGCGCCAGCTCGGCGGGTCCCCGGCCGTGGTGGAGGCCGCGCCCGGGCCCCGGGGCGGCGGCTACATGATCGACTTCTTCGGTCCCGGCGTCGACGCGGCCGAGCGGCTGGGGCTGCGACCCGCGCTGGAGCGCATCCACGCCCCGATCGAGCGGCTGGTGTTCGTCGACGGGTCCGGTCGGTCGCGGGTCGCCGTCGGCTACCCGGCCCTGCGCCGCCGCGCGTTCGGTGGGCGGCACCACAACTTCCTGCGCGGCGACCTGGAGGCCGAGCTGTACGCCGCGGCGCGGGACGCCGGGGTCCAGCCGTCCCACGGTCGCAAGGTGGTCGGCGTGCAGCCCTCCGCGGCGGTGGGGGACCCGGTCGTCGTCCGCTATGCCGACGGGGCCGAGGAGGAGTGGGACGTCGTCCTGGGGGCCGACGGGGTGCACTCGCGGGTGCGCGACAACCTGCTCGAGCCGGACGAGTGGAGCACCCGCGACCTCGGCCACGCCGTGTGGACCTGGATCCTGGACCGCGGCCTGCCGGGAGTGCGCCGCGAGGACTTCATCACGCTCACGGCACCGGGACGCATGGTGGCGGTCTACCCCGTGGACGAGGGGCGCACCGCCGCGTTCTTCGTCCACCGGTCACCCGACGGCGGGGGCGAGCCCGGTGCCGAGCTCCCCGGGACGCTGCGCCGCCGCTTCGGCGACCTCGGTTGGCTCGTCCCCGAGCTGCTGGCGGCCCTCCCGTCGGCCGTGGACCGCTACACCGACCGGACCGTGCAGGTCCGCGCACGGGTGTGGCACCGCGGCCGCGTCGGGCTGCTCGGCGACGCCTGCTGGTGCGTGTCCCTGCTCGCCGGCCAGGGAGCGTCGCTCGCCCTGGCCGGCGGTGCGACGGTGGCCGAGGAGCTGGCGACGGTGTCCGCCGTCGCCGACGTCCCCGCCGCACTGGACCGGGCGCACGACCGCCTCGGGCCCCTCGTGACTCGCCTCGCCGACACGGGGGCCCGAACCGCGTCCTGGTTCGTGCCCGAGGAGCGGTGGCGGATGGCCGTGCGGGACACGTCGCTGCGCGCATCGGCGTGGCCGGTCGTCGGCCCGTTGCTCGGCCGACGGTTCGGCCTCGTCCGCCCGGCCGCCTAGCCCTGTGCTCGGTGCGGCCGGGGAGACTGGACGGCATGACGAGCTCGACCCTGACCCGCACCCGCACCCCCTCCGCCCTCCTGGTCGCCGTCGGCCTCGCGGCCGGCTTCGGCGTCGCGCAGGGCACCGGGATCCGCGCCCTCGGTGGCGCGGTCTTCGCCCTCGGTGGGCTCGGCGCGGCCTGGCTGTGGGTCAAGCACCGCGGCTGGGCGGTCGCACTGGGCCTGGGTGCCCTCTACATCGGCGCCTTCGTGCTCGCGCACGTGCTGGCGCTCGGCGTCGGGATGGCGTCCTGGCTGGCGGTGGCCCTGGTGACCCTCGTCGCCGCCGGGGTCACCTACGCGGTGGCCGACCGCGCCTGACGCGCCCGCACGGGGTGGCGCCGCGGGACGGCGTTGGCCAGGCTGGCGGCGTGACGACGCGGGCCGACCGGGGGCGGCTGTCGGAGGCCCTGTGGCCGGCCGTCTTCGGGGGTGTGCTCTTCGGCCCGGCCATGCAGGTGTCCGACGTCCTGCTGTTCGGCGAGGTCTGGAGCTGGTTCGGCGCCGTCGTCCGGGGCGTCTTCTTCGCCGTCGCGATGGGACTGGCCCTCGCGGTCCAGTACCGCTTCTCGGCGGCCGGCCGGGAGCGGGCCGCTGTGTCGCGGGCCGTCTCGGCCGGCGTCCTCCCCGAGTCGGCCGACGCGGAGTGGCGGGGGCCGCTGGCCGCGGAGCGACGCCGACTGCACAGCAGCCGGACGGGCGTGCCCGCGCTGTCCGCCCTCCTGGCGGTGCTGGTCGCCGTCGTGACGCTGCTCCCGGACGGGCCGGGCGGATGGGGTTGGCTGCTCGCTGTCGGCCTGGCGCTGGCCGGCGGGTCGGCGGGGTTGCAGCAACACCGCCGCCTGCACACCGCGGACCGGCTGCTGGCCGAACTGGCCGGGCGGTCGGTCGGGGGTGGTGAGTCCGCTCACGTCGGGGACCGGTCCCCGAGCGCCTAGCATGGGAAGGTCGCCGGGCCGGCGGCTGTTGACCCTGGTGTCTGGGCGCTCCGCAGCAGAGACGGACGCGCCGACCCCCTGATCTCCCCCGAGGTGCCCTCCCGCATGCCCACCCGCGACGACCTGCGCAACGTGGCGATCATCGCCCACGTCGACCACGGCAAGACGACCCTGGTCGACGCCCTCCTCCGCCAGGCAGGCGCCCTCGGGCGTGCCAAGGGCGAGGGGACGGACAACGACTCCACGCAGGACCGCGTCATGGACTCGATGGACCTCGAGCGTGAGCGCGGCATCACCATCCTCGCCAAGAACACCGCCATCCGGCTGGCCGACGAGAACGGCAACCCGGTGACGGTCAACATCGTCGACACCCCCGGGCACGCCGACTTCGGCGGCGAGGTCGAGCGCGGCCTGTCGATGGTCGACGGCGTCGTCCTGCTCGTGGACGCCTCCGAGGGCCCGCTGCCGCAGACCCGCTTCGTGCTGCGCAAGGCGCTCGGCAAGGGGATGCCGGTCATCCTCGTCGTCAACAAGACCGACCGCTCCGACGCCCGCATCGCCGAGGTCGTCGACGAGACCTACGAGCTGTTCATGGAGCTGCTCGAGGACAACGGCCTGGACACCGACGCCCTCGAGTTCCCGATCGTCTACTCCAACGGCAAGACCGGGCAGGCCTCGCTCACCCGGCCCGCCGACGGCACGAGCCCCGACAGCCCGGACCTCGCGCCGCTGGTGAAGACGCTGCTGGACACCATCCCGGCGCCCACCTACGACGCCGAGGAGCCGCTGCGCGCCCAGGTCACCAACCTCGACGCCTCGCCCTACCTGGGCCGGCTGGCGCTGCTGCGCATCCACTCCGGGACGATGAAGAGCGGCCAGCAGGTCGCCTGGTGCAAGACCGACGGCACCGTCCAGCGGGTGAAGATCACCGAGCTGCTGGTCACCGAGGGCCTGACCCGGACCCCGGCCGAGAGCGCCGGCCCCGGCGACCTCGTCGCCATCGCCGGCATCGAGGACGTCATGATCGGCGACACCCTCGCCGACCCCAACGACCCGCGCCCGCTGCCCCCGCTGACCGTCGACGAGCCGTCGATCTCGATCACCATCGGCATCAACACCTCGCCGATCTCCGGCCGTTCGGGCAAGAAGCTGACCGCGCGCCTGATCAAGAACCGCCTCGACCAGGAGCTGGTCGGCAACGTCTCGGTGCGGATGCTGCCCACCGAGCGCCCCGACACGTGGGAGATGCAGGGCCGCGGCGAGCTGGCGCTGGCCATCCTCGTCGAGCAGCTGCGCCGCGAGGAGTTCGAGCTGACCGTCGGCCGCCCGCAGGTGGTCACCAAGGAGATCGACGGCAAGCTGCACGAGCCGGTCGAGCGGGTCACCATCGACACGCCCGGCGAGTACGTCGGCACCCTGACCCAGGCGCTGGCCACCCGGCGCGGTCGGATGGAGAACCTCGTCCACCACGACACCGGCTGGGCGCGGATGGAGTACATCGTCCCCTCGCGCGGCCTGATCGGGTTCCGCACCGAGTTCCTCACCGAGACCCGCGGCACCGGCGTCCTCAACCACAACCTCGAGGGCTACGAGCCGTGGATGGGCGACATGCGCGCCCGCCCGACCGGCTCGCTGGTCGCCGACCGGCAGGGCGTGGCGACGTCGTACGCGATGTTCTCGCTGCAGGAGCGCGGCTCGATGATGGTCGCCCCGGGCACCGAGGTGTACGAGGGCATGATCGTCGGCGAGAACTCCCGACCCGACGACATGGACGTCAACATCACCAAGGAGAAGAAGCTCACCAACATGCGGTCCTCGACCGCGGAGGAGCTCGAGCGGCTGGTCCCGCCGCGGATCCTGAACCTCGAGCAGGCGCTGGAGTTCTGTGCCGAGGACGAGTGCGTCGAGGTGACGCCGGCGACCATCCGCGTGCGCAAGGTGATCCTCGACCAGAACGAGCGGGGCAAGGCGAAGAACCGCAAGCCCAAGGCCTGAGCGGCCGCCTGGGAGGCCCCGTCCGGCGCGTCCGGGCGGGGCCTCTCGCGTGTTGCGGAGCGGGACGCGCAGGTGCGTTGACACCCCTTCCGGGGCCTCCCTAGCGTCGGGCGGCGTTCCGGGGCCGCACCGCGGGGGAGCCGGTCGCACGCCGTCTGCGAGGACGGGTCCGGCAGCGGTCCTGCCACCGTGCGACGACGCCGGTGGACCGCCACGGACACCGGAGTCCCCATGCCCGGACAGCGCCCCACCTTCTTCAGCACCGCGCGGCGCCGCACGCTGGTCGCCGTCCTCGGCGCCGGCCTGCTGGCCGGCGGCCTCGCCGCACCGACGGGCGCGACCGCCGACGACGACGGGCGGGACGACGGCGGTGGCGGCGGTCCGACCACGAGCGTCGAGCCCTTCGGCGCCACCCCCGACGGCACCGCGGTCGAGCGCTGGACCCTCAGCAACGGCGACACGACGATGCGCGTGCTGACCTTCGGCGGCGTCATCCAGACCCTGGAGGTGCCCGACGCCGACGGCGAGGTCGAGAACGTCGTCCTCGGCTACCCCGACCTCGAGGGCTACCACACCGAGGGCGACCCCTACTTCGGGGCGCTCATCGGCCGCTACGGCAACCGCATCGCCGAGGGCCGGTTCACCCTCGACGGCGCCACGTACCAGCTGCCGCTGAACGACGGCCCGAACACGCTGCACGGCGGCCCCGGGGGCTTCTCCGAGCGCGTGTGGACCGCCACCGACGTCAGCGACGACGACGTGGCCGCCCTGCAGCTGCGGCTGGTCAGCGAGAACGGCGACCAGGGCTTCCCCGGCACGCTGACCACGACGGTCACCTACCGCCTGGACGCCGAGTCGCGCCTGACCGTGCACTACCAGGCGACGACCGACGCGCCGACCGTCGTCAACCTGACCCAGCACACCTACTGGAACCTGGCCGGCGAGGGCTCCGGGGACGTCTACGACCAGGAGCTGAAGCTCAACGCGAGCGGCTTCACGCCGGTCGACGAGACGCTCATCCCGACCGGCGAGATCGCCCCGGTCGAGGGCACGCCGTTCGACTTCCGCGAGCCCACGCCGATCGGCGCGCGGATCCGCGTGGCCGACCAGCAGCTCCTCTACGGGCAGGGCTACGACCACAACTGGGTGCTCGACCGCGAGGACGAGGGTGCGCGCGAGGGCTCGGACAGCGAGGACGCGCTCGAGGAGGCCGCCGTGCTGCACGACCCGGCCAGCGGGCGGACGCTGACGATCTCCACCACCGAGCCGGGCATCCAGTTCTACTCGGGCAACTTCCTCGACGGCACGCTCGTGGGCACCGGCGGCGGGGTCTACCGGCAGGGCGACGGGCTGGCGCTGGAGACCCAGCACTTCCCGGACTCCCCGAACCAGCCGGAGTTCCCCTCCACGGTGCTACGCCCGGGCGAGGTCTACGACAGCACGACGGTCTTCGAGCTCACCTCCTGAAGCTCCGGCCCTGGGTGGCCATCCCCGCGGAGATGGCCACCCAGAGGTGTCGTGACCGCCCCATGACCCGAAGTGACGGCGAGCCGGGGGACGCCGACCCGCCCACGACACGCTCACCCGGACCCGCCGCCTCGGCTGCCTACGTTCTCCTCGGGGCCGTGTGGGCGGGCCCGGGATCGACGAGGAGGCGACGCTGATGGGGACCACCCGGCACACGCTGGCGGCCGAGGGGCACCGCGGCGGGATCGACGTCCGGGTGAGCCTGCGCAGCGACGCGGGATCCGGCGAGCAGGCCTTCGACGGGGCCTGGTTCCCGCGCAGCCGCGACCTCGCGGTCGAACTGCCCGAGCTGGTGGCCGCGCTGGACAAGCGGGGCCTGCGCATCGAGCGCTTCACCTATCCGCTCGACGCCTGGTCGCCGGCGCCGCGCAAGGTCGTCGTCGGCGGGCGGGTGGTCCGCACCGGCGGCTTCCGCAGCATGGACGCCGGGGTGGTCTGCCTGACCTGGGCCGGCGGTACCCGCCGCGCCGACCTGCTCGTCGTCCCCCCGGAGACCGACGTCATCACCGGGGCCCGGGCGCTGCGGCTGTGCACCCGCCGCGGCCTGCCGCGCTCGCCGCAGATGGTGCTGGCCGCCGCCCGCTCGACCCCGCTGCCGCAGGTCCCGGGTCTGCCCTACACCCGGGCGGTGTGACGGAGGACCACCCTTCCCCCCACGCCTCGCAGGCCCGGCGCGGGGCCCTGGGGGGTGGCCGTTCCCGTCCGCCACCCCTGGTGGCGGACCGGCTGGACGGCGGGGAGCGGCTCCGGTGGGCTGACGGGCATGCGACTGCTCGTCCTCGGCGGCACCCACTTCCTGGGCCGGCACGTGGTGGCGGCGGCCCTCGACCGCGGCCACGAGGTGGCGACCTTCACCCGCGGCGTCTCCGGCGCCTCGCCTGCCGGCGCCCGCGCGCTGCACGGCGACCGCGACGACCCCGCCGCGCTGCCGGCCGCGCTCGACGGCTGGGTGCCCGACCTCGTCGTCGACACCTCCTGCCAGACCCGGGCGGCCGCCCGCAACGCCGCGGCCGTGCTGGGCAGCGTGCGCGGGTACGCCTTCGTCAGCAGCCTCAACGCCTACGCGAACCTGCCGCCCGGCCCGATCGGCCCCGAGGACGGCGAGCCGACCTGGCAGACCGACGACGACGAGTACGGACCGGTCAAGGCCTTCGCCGAGCGGGAGATCGGTGCCGCGGTGCCGGGCCGGTTCCTCACCGCGCGCGCCGGCCTCATCGTCGGCCCGGACGACCGCGTGGACCGGCTGGGCTGGTGGCTGCGGCGGATCGCGCGCGGCGGCCGGGTCGTCGTCCCGGCGGAGGGGTGGGACCAGCCGATCGCCGCCGTCGACGTCCGCGACCTGGCCGGCTGGCTGGTGGCGATGGCCGAGCAGGGCGTCTCCGGCGCGGTGAACGCGACCGGGCCCGTGGGCATGGCCACCCTCGGCGGCCTGCTGGAGCTCTGCCGGGAGACGACCGGCGGCGACGCGGAGTGGGTCCAGGTGCCGGAGGCCGACCTGCTGGCGGCCGGTGTCGAGCCGTGGCTGCACCTGCCGCTGTGGCTGCCGGCCGAGATGGCCCGCACCGCCTGGGACGTCGACACCACCCGGGCGCGCGAGCTCGGACTGCCCAGCCGGCCGCTGGGGCAGACCGTCGCCGACACCTGGGTCTGGCTGCGCGGCGTGCAGGAGCTGCCGCCCCCGCCGCACGGCCTGCCCCGTCCCGGGCTGCCCGCCGACCTCGAGGCCGCGCTCCTGGCGGGACGCTGAACGGCGAGGGGCCCCGCCCGGCAGTCGCCGGACGGGGCCCCTCGGCCTTGCAGGGGAACCTCCTAGTTGTACCGGGCCATCAGGTTGGTGCCAGTCGGCTGATCGGCGGGCGTCCACCAAGTGCGCTGTGGCGGCGCTGAGTGTTGTAGTGCTCGATCCACGGAGCAAGAGCGGCGGTGCGCTCGACGTTGCTG
>NZ_JBJGZQ010000016.1:0-129250 GCF_054050595.1 Geodermatophilus sp. SYSU D00779 | reverse complement strand
CGCTGCAGCAGAAGTACGAATCCTTCGGAGGTCCATCGGTGCTGGGCTTCCCGATCGCCCACGACGGGGCGACGGCGGACGGCACGGGTGCGCTGGTGCGGCTGCAGGGCGGGGTCATCTACTGGTCGCAGCGCACCGGGGCGCACGTGGTGCGGGGAGCGATCTTGGACATGTGGCGCCAGCTGGGCGCTCAGACCGGGCCGATGGGCTATCCGACGGGCGATGACGTCGCCGTGCCCGGCGGCTACAAGACGGTTTTCCAGAACGGGGCCATCTACTGGTCGGCTGCGACCGGCGCCCGCGGAGTGCGTGGTGCGCTGCAGCAGAAGTACGAATCCTTCGGAGGTCCATCGGTGCTGGGCTTCCCGATCGCCCACGACGGGGCGACGGCGGACGGCACGGGTGCGCTGGTGCGGCTGCAGGGCGGGGTCATCTACTGGTCACCGTCCACCGGGGCGCACGCCGTCCGGGGCGGGATCCTCACGCACTGGCTGGCGGACGGGGGACCGGCCGGGTCGCTCGGCTTCCCGGTCACCGACCACGTCGCGCTGCCCGACGGCGGCGGCTGGCAGGTCCGCTTCCAGAACGGCACGCTCACCGAGCGGCCCGACGGCACGATCGAGACGACCACCGGCTGAGAAAGGACCCCGTCCTCCTCACCCCTCGCAGGCTCGGGGTGAGCCTCGGGACGCGGCCGGCGAGGGCCCGCCACCGGGGAACGGTGGCGGGCCCTCGTCGCTCTTGGCGGACTACCCCGCGTCGGAGATGGTGCAGATGACGGCGCCGCTGGTCACCGAGGCGCCCACCTCGGCGGACAGGCCGCTGACCGTGCCGGCCTTGTGCGCGGTGATCGGCTGCTCCATCTTCATCGCCTCGAGGACGACGACCAGGTCGCCCTCGGCCACGGTGTCCCCGTCGGAGACCGCGACCTTGGCGATGGTGCCCTGCATCGGGCTGGTCAGGGAGTCGCCGGAGGCCGCCGCCCCGCCGTGCCCGCCGCCGCGCTTGCGCGGCTTGGCCCCGCCGGCCGCGGCCGGTCCGCCGCCGCCGCCAGCCGTGAGGCCCGCGGGCAGCGACACCTCCAGCCGTCGTCCGCCGACCTCGACGACGACGGTCTGCCGCGGCTCGTCCTCGTCCTGCTCGACCGGGGCCGCGGAGTACGGCTGCACCTGGTTGTCCCACTCGGTCTCGATCCAGCGGGTGTGCACGGTGAACGGCTCGGTGGTGAACGCCTCGTCCCGCACGACCGCGCGGTGGAACGGGACGACCGTCGGCATGCCCTCGACCACCAGCTCGTCCAGCGCGCGGCGGGCCCGCTGCAGGGCCTCCTCGCGGGTGGCGCCGGTGACGATGAGCTTGGCCAGCATCGAGTCGAACGCGCCGACCACCTCGCCACCGGTCTCGACACCGGAGTCCCAGCGCACGCCCGGGCCCTGCGGGATCTCCAGCCGGGTCACGGGACCGGGGGTGGGCATGAAGTTGCGGCCGGCGTCCTCGGCGTTGATCCGGAACTCGATGCTGTGCCCGCGCGGGGTCGGGTCCTCGGTGACCTCGAGCGGCAGGCCGTCGGCGATGCGGAACTGCTGGCGGACCAGGTCGAGGCCGCTGGTCTCCTCCGACACCGGGTGCTCGACCTGCAGCCGGGTGTTGACCTCGAGGAAGGAGATCGAGCCGTCGACGCCGACGAGGTACTCGACCGTGCCGGCGCCGTGGTAGCCCGCCTCCGCGCAGATGGCCTTGGCCGACTCGTGGATGCGCGCCCGCTGCTCGTCGCTCAGGAACGGCGCGGGGGCCTCCTCGACGAGCTTCTGGTTGCGCCGCTGCAGCGAGCAGTCGCGCGTGCCGACGACGACCACGTTGCCGTGGGTGTCGGCCAGCACCTGGGCCTCGACGTGCCGCGGCTTGTCGAGGAACCGCTCGACGAAGCACTCCCCGCGACCGAAGGCCGACACGGCCTCGCGGACGGCGGAGTCGAACAGCTCGGGGATCTCCTCGACGGTGCGGGCCACCTTCAGCCCGCGCCCGCCGCCCCCGAAGGCCGCCTTGATGGCGACCGGCAGGCCGTGCTCCTCGGCGAAGGCCACGACCTCGTCGGCACCCCCGACCGGGTCCTTGGTGCCGGGCACCAGCGGCGCGCCGGCCTTCATGGCGATGTGCCGGGCCTGCACCTTGTCGCCGAGGGCGATGATCGCCTCGGGGGAGGGGCCGATCCAGGTCAGCCCGGCATCGATCACCGCCTGGGCGAAGCCGGCGTTCTCCGACAGGAAGCCGTAGCCCGGGTGGACCGCGTCCGCGCCGGACCGCTTGGCGGCGTCCAGGATCTTGTCGATCACCAGGTAGGAGTCGCCGGGCGTCGTCCCCCCGAGGGCGAAGGCCTCGTCGGCCATGCGCACGTGCAACGCGTTCCGGTCGGGCTCGGCGTAGACGGCCACGCTGGTGAGGCCGGCGTCCTTGCAGGCGCGGGCGACGCGCACCGCGATCTCGCCGCGGTTGGCGATCAGGACCTTCTGCACCGGTGTTCTCCCTCGGGTTCGTACTGCTCAGTCTGCGGGTGGGGCGGGCGAGCGCGAGCTCAGCGCCGCCAGAGGTCGGTGATCGCCAGCCCGCGCTTGGCGAGCTGGGTGCGCAGCGTGGCCAGCGACAGGCCGACGACCGCCGCCGGGTCGCCGTCCACCCGCCGGACGAACGGCGCGCCCAGCCCGTCGAGGGTGAAGGCGCCGGCCACGGCCAGCGGCTCGCCGGTGGCGAGGTAGGCCTCGATCTCCTGCGGCGTGGGACTGGCGAAGTGCACGACGGTGGAGACGACGGCGACGTCCCGGCTGACCACCTGGCCGTCCTGGACGTCGAAGAGCGCCTGGCCGGTGTGCAGCACGCCGCTCTTGCCGCTCATCCGCTGCCACCGGTCCCGGGCGTCGTGCGTGTCGGCGGGCTTGCCCAGCGCCTGGCCGCGGAACTCCAGCAGCGAGTCGGCGCCCACGACGAGCGCGTCGGTCTCCTGCTCGGCGACCGCCTTGGCCTTGGCGGCGGCCAGCAGCGCGACCAGCTCCCCGACCCGCGCGGCCTGCACCGACGACTCGTCGACCTGGCTGACGACGACCTCGGGCGTCAGCCCGGCCTGGCGCAGCAGGGCCAGCCGGGCGGGGGACGCCGAGGCCAGCACCAGACGGCGGTCCACGCTCATGCTTCCTCCTCGCTGGCGCTCGTCGTCAGCATCCGCAGCTCTGCTTCCCCGTCGCATGAACTCGCACGCTCGTTCATGCGAACCGCCCAGAGGCGCGCCAACCACCGGGTCCGGGACGCAGCGGGCGCCGGTGGAGGTCCCCGAACGAGGCCCAGGTCCCGACCGGGGTCGGCCGGCGGCGGGTGCGCCGCTGCGACAGGGCGGCGACGACGACGGTGAGTGCAGCGAGCTCCTCGGCCGAGGGCTCGCCCGTGACGACCCGCAGCAGGGGGCGGTCCGACTCGCTCACAGCGGGATGTTCCCGTGCTTCTTCGGGGGCAGGGTCTGGCGCTTGTTGGCCAGCAGGCGCAACCCCTTGGTGATCTCGATGCGGGTCTCCGACGGGCGGATCACCTGGTCGACGTACCCACGGTCGGCCGCGATGTACGGCGAGAGCAGCGCGTCCTCGTACTCGGTGATCAGCTCGGCGCGGCGCGCGTCGGCGTCGTCCGCGTCGGCCAGTTCCCGCCGGTACAGGATGTTGACCGCGCCCTGGGCGCCCATGACGGCGACCTGCGCGGTCGGCCAGGCCAGGTTCAGGTCGGCGCCGAGGTGCTTGGAGCCCATGACGTCGTAGGCACCGCCGTAGGCCTTGCGGGTGATCACGGTGATCTTCGGGACGGTCGCCTCGGCGTAGGCGTAGATCAGCTTCGCGCCGCGGCGGATGATCCCCTCCCACTCCTGCGACGTCCCGGGGAGGAAGCCCGGGACGTCGACGAAGGTCAGCACCGGGATGTTGAAGGCGTCGCAGGTGCGCACGAACCGGGCCGCCTTCTCGCTGGCGTCGATGTCCAGCGTGCCGGCGAACTGGGTGGGCTGGTTGGCCACGACGCCGACCGGCCGGCCCTCGACCCGGCCGAAGCCGACGACGATGTTCGGCGCGAACAGCGCCTGCACCTCGAGGAACTCGCCGTCGTCGAGCACGTGCTCGATGACGGTGTGCATGTCGTAGGGGGTGTTCGGCGAGTCGGGGACCACCGTGTCGAGGTCGTGGTCGGAGTCGGTGACGCCGTCCGGCGTGGTGTCGGCCGGGGCGATCTCCACGGCCGGCAGCGGGTCGAGGTTGTTGCTCGGCAGGTAGGACAGCAGCGCCTTGACGTAGTCGAGGGCGTCGGACTCGTCCTCGGCCAGGTAGTGCGCGACACCGGACTTGGTGTTGTGCGTCCGGGCGCCGCCGAGCTCCTCGAGGCTGACGTCCTCGCCGGTCACGGTCTTCACGACGTCGGGGCCGGTGATGAACATCTGGCTGGTCTGGTCGACCATCACGATGAAGTCGGTCAGCGCGGGCGAGTAGACGTGCCCGCCGGCCGCGGCGCCCATCACCAGGGAGATCTGCGGGATGACGCCCGAGGCGTGCACGTTGCGCCGGAAGATCTCGCCGTAGAGGCCGAGGGAGACCACGCCCTCCTGGATGCGCGCGCCGCCGCCCTCGTTGATGCCGATGATCGGGCAGCCGTTGCGCACGGCCAGGTCGAGGACCTTGACGATCTTCTCGCCGTAGACCTCGCCGAGGCTGCCGCCGAACACCGTGACGTCCTGGGAGAAGACGCAGACCGGGCGCCCGTCGACGGTGCCGTAGCCGGTGACGACGCCGTCCCCGAAGGGCCGCTTGGACTCCATGCCGAAGTTGGTGGAGCGGTGGCGGGCGAACTCGTCGAGCTCGGTGAACGAGCCCGGGTCCAGCAGCGCCTCGATCCGCTCGCGGGCGGTCATCTTGCCCGCGGCGTGCTGCTTCTCCACGGCACGCTCGGAGCCCGCGTGGGTGGCCTCCTGCACGCGACGCTCGAAGTCCGCCAGCTTGCCGGCGGTCGTGTGGATGTCGACGTCGCCGGGGACGGAGTCCCCGGCGCTCTCCAGTTCAGCCGCGCTCACGTGCTCTCCTCGCTGCGCTCGTGGGCGCGTTCGCGCCGCGCTGCTGCGTCCATCGGTGAGCTCGCAAGCTCGCTCACGCACCTCTCCTCGCTGGGGCTCGCCGGCCGCGTCGACGCGCTGCCGTGCCCGGGAGTGAGCTCCCTCGCTCACGGGTTCCGTAGCGTAGAAGAGTGCCCGAGACGCTGCCGTCCGCCTCCTCCGACCCCTCCCGGGCCCCGCTCGACGGCCGGTCGCTGGCGGCTGCGCTGACCACCGGGAGCGCTCTGTGGCGCTCGCTGGAGGTGGTACCCGAGATCGGCTCCACGAACGCCGCTCTCCTCGCGGCCGCGGCCGAGGACGCCCCCGAGGGGACGGTCCTCGCGGCCGAGCACCAGGTGACCGGCCGGGGGCGGCTGGACCGGGTCTGGACCTCCCCGCCGGGCGCGGGCGTCACCGTCTCGTTCCTGCTGCGCCCCGACGTCCCGAGCGCACGCCGCGGCTGGCTGCCGCTGCTCGCCGGCGTGGCCCTGGCCGAGGCGGTGGGCGAGGTGCCGGGCGTGCGCGCCTCGCTGAAGTGGCCCAACGACCTGCTCGCCGCCGGCGGCGCGAAGCTGGCCGGCATCCTCGCCGAGGTCGGCAGCGGGGCGGTCGTCGTGGGCGTCGGCCTCAACGTCTCCACCCGGGCCGACGAGCTGCCCGACACCGGCACCTCCCTCGCGCTGGAGGCGGGTCGGCCGGTCGACCGCGCGGCGGTGCTGCTGCAGTTCCTGCGCACCTTCGAGCGCCGCTACCTCGCGTGGGCGCAGGCACTCGGCGACCCGGTCTCCAGCGGGCTGGCCCGCGACTACCTGGCGTGGTGCTCGACGGTCGGCGCGGACGTCGTCGTCACCCTGCCCGACGGCTCCACGCTCGAGGGGGTCGCGGAGTCGGTCGACTGGGACGGCCGGCTCGTCGTCCGGACGCCGCAGGGCGTCGTGGAACTGGCCAGCGGCGACGTGCGACACGTGCGCGCACCGGCGCGGGAACGGTGATCGGGGGGTCGTCCTCCGTCATCCTGTCCGCGTGCCCTACCCGGACAAGCTGCTCGCCGAGGACGAAGAGGTCGTCCGGCACCTGCACCCCCACTGGCTGACCCTCGTCCGTCCGGTCCTCGTCCTGCTGCTCGTCGTGGGCGGCACCTCGTTCGGCGCGGCGCTGGTGCCCGCCGGGGCCTCGCAGGGCACCGTGCGGGCGGTGCTCGCCGGGGTCGCGCTGGTGGTCGTCGTCGTCGCCGTCCTGCGGCCGGTGCTGCGCTGGCGCACCACCCACCACGTCGTCACGACCCACCGGGTGCTGCTGCGCGAGGGCCTCCTCGCCCGCCGCGGGCGCGACATCGCGCTGTCCCGGATCGCCGACGTCTCCTACGGGCAGACGCTGGGCCAGCGGCTGGTCCGCTCGGGGACGCTCACCATCGAGACCCTGGGGGAGGGCGGGACCACCGTGCTCCAGCGGGTGCCCGACTGCGAAGGCGTGCAGCAGCTGCTGTTCGCCCTGCTGGAGGAGGCCGACCGGCGCGGCGGTGCCGGTGTGCTGCCGCCGCGCGACGGCTGGGACGACGACGGCTGGACCCCCGCCGGCTGGACCGCCGGGCACCGCACGACCCGCTTCTGAGCCGGGTGTGACGGGCCCGTCACGGCGTGGCTGGGCACTTCTGTCAGCACCCCGACCTACCTTCTGCGCCCATGCGGCTGCTGCACACCTCCGACTGGCACATCGGCCGCTCCCTGCACGGCGCCGACCTGCTGCGTGAGCAGGAGGAGGTGCTCTCCGGGCTGGCCGACGTCGTGGGCGCCGAGGCGGTCGACGTCGTGGTCGTCGCCGGTGACGTGTACGACCGCGCGGTGCCCTCGGCGGACGCGACCGGCGTGCTCGACCGGGTGGTCGGGCGGCTGCTGCGGGCCGGGGCGGCCGTCGTCCTGACGCCGGGCAACCACGACTCCGGGCGCCGCCTGGGCACCTTCTCCGGCCTGCTCTCGGCCGCCGGGCTGCACGTGCGCGCCACCACCGCGGGGCTCGACGAGCCGGTGCTGCTGCGCGACGAGCACGGCGAGGTGGCCGTCTACGGGCTGCCCTACCTGGAGCCGGAGATCGCCCGGCACGAGCTCGGTCTGCAGGGCGCCCGGTCCCACGAGGCGGTGCTCACCGAGGCGATGGAGCGGGTGCGCCGCGACCTGTTCCTGCGCCCCGGCGCCCGGTCGGTCGTGCTGGCGCACGCCTTCGTCGGCGGCGGGGTGCCCAGCGACAGCGAGCGCGACATCTGCGTCGGCGGCGTCGACCTGGTGCCCGCGCCGGTGTTCGACGGGGTCGACTACGTCGCCCTCGGGCACCTGCACCGGCCGCAGACGATCACCGAGCGGCTGCGCTACAGCGGGTCGCCGCTGGCCTACTCCTTCGGCGAGGCCGGGCAGGAGAAGCAGGTGTGGCTGGTCGACCTGGACGCCGCCGGGCTGGTCGGCGTGCGCGCGCTGACGCTGCCCACCCCGCGTCCGCTGACCGTGCTCACCGGCACCCTCGACGAGCTGCTCGCCGACCCGGCCCACACCGCGGTCGAGGAGCACTTCGTCTCCGCCCGGCTGACCGACGGCGTGCGCCCCTCGGACCCGATGCGGCAGCTGCAGACCCGTTTCCCGCACTGCGTGCACCTGGAGTGGACCGGTGGCACCGGCGGGGGTGACGGGCGCAGCTACCAGGAGCGGCTGCGCGGCCGCAGCGACCTGGAGGTCGCCGGGGAGTTCGTCACCCACGTCCGCAACGGCGTCGGGATGACCGACGCCGAGCGCGACCTGCTGGTCCGGGCCCTGGGCGCGGCGGCCCGCGAGGAGCTCGCCCGGTGAGGCTGCACTCCCTGTCGATCACCGCGTTCGGGCCCTTCGCCGGCACCGAGACCGTCGACGTCGACGCCGTCGCCCGCGACGGGCTCTTCCTGCTGTGGGGCCCCACCGGCGCGGGCAAGACGACGCTGCTCGACGCCGTCGTCTACGCCCTCTACGGGACCGTCCCAGGCGCCCGCGGCGAGGAGAAGCGGCTGCGCAGCGACCACGCCGACCCCGCCACCCGCACCGAGGTCTCCTGCGAGCTCACCCTCGCCGGCGAGCGGCTGCTGGTCGTCCGCCGGCCCGAGCAGACCCGGCCGAAGAAGCGCGGCGCCGGCGAGACGACCGAGCAGGCCCGGCTCACCGTGCAGCGCTGGGACGGCGCCACGTGGCAGCCGGTGAGCACCCGCATCGACGAGGGCTCGGAGTACCTGCGGGTGCGGCTGGGCCTGTCCGCCGAGCAGTTCTGCCAGGTGGTGCTGCTGCCGCAGGGCGACTTCGCCCGCTTCCTGCGTGCCGAGCCCGAGGACCGCGCCAGGCTGCTGCGCACCCTCTTCGACGTGGGCCGATTCGCCCGCGCCGAGGACTGGCTCGCCGGCGAGCGCCGCGCCGCCGAGGAGACGCTGCGGGCCGACCGGCACCGGATCAGCACCCTGCTGCACCGCGTGGCCCAGATCGCCGACGTCGCGGTGCCCGAGGAGCTGGCCCCCGAGCTGGTCGGCGCCCAGCCCGGCGCCTCGGTGAACGGGTGGGTAGCCGCCGTGCGCACCCGGGCCGCTGGTGACCTCACCGCCGCCACCACGGCGGCCCAGGCCGCGGCCGCGGAGGGCGCCCGCCTGGACGCCGAGCTGGCCGACGCCCGGGCCCTGGCCGACCGGCACGCCCGGCACGACCGCGCCCGTGGGGACCTGGCCCGGCTCACCGCCGAGGAGGAGCAGCTCGGCCCGCTGCGGGCCCGGGCCGACGCCGGGCGCCGGGCCGAGGCGCTGCGCGACGTCCTGGAGACCGCCGACCGGACCGCGCTGGCCGCCGAGGCCGCGGCCGCCGCCCTGGCGTCGGCGCGCGCCGCGTGGGCCGAGGTGGCCGACGAGCGCGACGCCGACACGCTCGTGGCCCGCGAGCTGCGGGATGACGCCGCGGCGGCCCGCGCCCTGGTGCCCGAGGCCGACCGGGCCGCCGGCCTGGCCCGCGAGCTCACCCGGCTGGGCCGGGACGTCGAGGTGCTCACGGCCCGCTGCGAGGAGGGCGCCCGCACCGCGGCGGGCTGGCCCGACCGCGTCGCCGCCGCGCAACGCCGGCTCGACGCCGCCTCGGCTGCCGCCGCCCGGCTGCCGGGCCTCGCGGCCGCCGCCGACGCCGCGCGCACGGCCCTGGACGCCGCCACCCGCGCCGAGCGGGTCGCCGCCGATCTCGCCGCCGCCCGGGAGACCGCGGAGGCCGCGCGCACCACGTGGGTCGACGCCCGCGAGACCCTCGTGGAGGTGCGCGCCGCCCGCCTCGACGGCATGGCCGCCGAGCTCGCGACGGGCCTGGCGCCCGGTGCCGACTGCCCCGTGTGCGGCGCCACGGAGCACCCGCGGCCGGCCACGCACACCGGCCCGCGGGTCTCCGCCGAGGACGAGGAGCGGGCGCGGGCGGTCGTCGACGCGGCCGAGGAGCGCGCCGCTGCCGCCCGCCGGGCCGTCGACGAGCGGGAGCGGCAGCTCGCCGTCCTCCTCGAGCGGGCCGGGGAGCTGCCGGCGGCCGATCTGGCCGCCCGCGCCGACCGGGCCCGCGCCGAGCGGGACGAGGTCGCCGCGCTCGCCGAGGGCGTCGAGGCCGCCCGCCGGGAGCTGGCCGCCCGTGAAGCCGGCCGCGACGCCGCGGCCGCGCAGCTCGCCGGCGACCGGGAGGAGCTGCAGCGGCGCACCGCCGAGCGGGACGGCCGCGCCGAGGCTCTGACCGAGCTCACCGCGCGGCTCGACGCCGCCCGCGGGGAGGACGCCGACCTGCCGGCGCGGGTCCGGCGCCTGACCGAGGCCGCGGAGCGCTGCGAGGCGGTGCTGTCCGCCGAGGCCGAGGAGCTGCGCGCCTGCACGGCCGCCGGAACCGCGCGGGCGACCGCGGGGGAGCGGGCCGCGGCCGCCGGGTTCGCCGACCTGGGCGACGCCGCGGACGCGCTGCTCGACGCCGGCGAGCTGACCCGGCTCGAGCGTCGCCTGCGGGAGCACGACGAGGCCCGCTCGGTCGTCGCCGCCACCCTCGCCGACCCGGAGCTCACCGACCTGCCCCCGAGGCCCGACGTCGCCGCGCTGCAGCAGCGCTGCGCGGAGCTGACCGCCCGGCGGGAGGAGGCGGTCGCCGCGCTCGAGCAGGCCCGCCGCTGCGCGGGCGCCCTCGACGCCCTGGCCGGGGACGTGGTCTCCGCCGAGGTGCAGCTCGCCGAGCGCCGCGCCTGGGCAGGGCGGGTCGCCGGCCTGACCGACCTGGTCAACGGCCGCGGCGCCAACACGCTGCGCATGCGGTTGCAGTCCTTCGTGCTGGCCGCCCGGCTGGAGCAGGTCGCCGAGGTCGCCAGCCGGCGGCTGCAGGAGATGTCCGCGGGCCGGTACACGTTCCTGCACAGCGACGCGCAGGCCCGGCACGGGGCCCGCGGCGGGCTGGGGCTGGACGTCTTCGACGAGTACACCGGCACCCGCAGGCCGACGAAGACCCTCTCCGGTGGGGAGAGCTTCATGGCGTCGCTGGCGCTGGCCCTCGGTCTCGCCGACGTGGTCACCGCCGAGGCCGGCGGCATCCAGATGGACACGCTGTTCGTCGACGAGGGGTTCGGCACGCTCGACGCGCTGGCCCTCGACGCCGTCATGAACGTGCTCGACGAGCTGCGCCGCGGCGGCCGCACGGTCGGCGTCATCAGCCACCTGGAGGAGCTGCGCACCCGCATCCCCACCCGGCTGGAGGTCGTCGCCGGCCGGCACGGGTCCCGCCTGGCCGGGTGATCGTCCCGGACGGCACCGCGGCCTCCACCCCGAGGGGTGGAGGCCGCAGTGCCGGTCGACCGGGTCGGTCGTCACACGAGGTCGGTCAGCGCCCGGCTCATCGGCTCCGCCAGGCTGGTGGCGAAGGTGTCCGTGAGGTGGTTGTCCCGGTAGACAAGCACGTTGCCGATGACGCCGGGGCAGACCTCGCGGTTGCACAGGTGGTCGGTCAGGTCGACGACGTGGACGCCGTCCAGGCCCTCAGCCGCCGCGACGGCCGGGTCGGGCTGCTCGTCGACGGCCTCCGTGCGGGACATCGAGCACTCGGCCGCATCGGGACCGTGTAGCTCGACGCACTCGGGGCCGACGTAGTCCGGCGTCGGGACGTCGCGGATCACCGCGACGCGGATGCCGGCGTCGAGCAGCGGCTGCCACAGCTCCCGGTACCCGGCCACCTGCGCATCCCAGGACTCCCAATACCACTCGTGCGTCGACTCGTAACCCACCGGGTTCATCGCCGAGGTGACGACCAGACTCGGCTTGATCCCCAGGATCTGATCACGGGTCAGTTTGTTGGCCTCGGTGCAGTCGATGTCCGTGCGGGTGGGCGTGATGGCCGGGGATGCGCCGAACGGGCAGCCGTTGCGGCTGAGGGTCTGCACTCGCCATCCCTGCGACTCGCCGATCTGATCCAGAGCGGTGCTGTACTGGAGGGCGTGTGAGTCACCGGTGAGGACGACGGTCAGCGGGGACGAGGCGTCACCGTAGACGCAGGCGTCCTCGAGGTCCATGGTGCGCGGGTCGTAGACGGCGCAGTCGTCCGCGTCGACCACCGGCCGGTCGTCAGCGCCCACGGCGGGATCGGGGATGACCGGTACGCCGTCGTAGCGCGGAACCGGATTGGGCAGTACGTCCGCACCGCCGGGGTGCTGCGCGTCGAGCCGCTGGTCACCGAGCTGGCCTTGGCGGTGGACGACGTAGGCCCAGGGGAGTGCACCGCAGACCAGGCTGGCCGCCACCAGCGCACCGGCCAGCCGGAAGGCGCCGCGCGGGGTGACGGCTCGGGCGGTCCGGGTGCCGGATGAGCTTCGAAACGGCTGCTCGACGTACCGCGTGGCGACGTGGGCCAGGCCCAGCGAGAGCGCGATGAGCAGGAGGCACTCGACCTTAGTCGGGGGTCGCTGCATCAAGAAGCCGGAGAAGACGATGACCGGCCAGTGCCACAGGTAGAGCGAGTAGCTGGTGTCGCCCACGTAGGTCATCAGCCGGGTGCTCAGCAGGCGCGGCACCAGACCGACGGGGGCGTCGGGGTCCGCCGGGGTACCGGCCACGATGACCAGCACCGCGCCCAGGACCGGCACGAGGGCCACCCAGCCAGGGAATGCCATGGCGGTCGTGAAGGTCAGCGCCGAGAGCGCGATACCCCCCAGGCCGGCCCAGCCCGCCACCGCGCGGGCTACCGGGGTCAACCGGATGTGGGCGCCGAGGAGGGCGAGCAGGCCACCCGCGGTCAGCTCCCACATCCGCGTCGTCGTCGCGAAGTAGGCGGTGTCGTGGTGCGACAGCGAGAACGTCACCGAGTGGGCGAAGGAGGCGACGGTCAGGACGACCAACCCGGCGACCAGCACGCTGGCGCGCGGCCGGCCGATCCGGCCGGCCAGCCAGCACAGCGCCATGAGCAGCAGCGGTGCGACGAGGTAGAACTGTTCCTCGACGGCCAGCGACCAGTAGTGCTGCAGCGGTGAGACCGCCTCGGTCGCAGCCCCGTAGCCGCTGCTGAGCGCGAGGGCCCAGTTCTGCGCCTGCAGGGCGGCGGCCACCAGCCCCTCGGCGGTGCCCTGCCAGCGGCTGACCGGCATCAACACGATGGTGGCGAGCATGGTCACCAACAGCACCAGCGTCGACGCTGGGAGCAGGCGGCGGATGCGCTTGGTGTAAAAGTCGATCAGGGAGATCGTTCCGGTCCGTGCGGCCTCCCGGCCGAGGGACCCCACGATCAGGAACCCCGAGATGACGAAGAAGACGTCGACCCCGACGAAGCCACCGCTGAGTACGTCCGGCCGCAGGTGGTAGGCCACAACCAGGCCAACGGCGATCGCGCGCAGTCCCTGGATGTCCAGCCGTGGCTTGTGCCGGGGGGTGCGGAGCGTCGCCGGGGCCACCGGAGGTCGCATCGGGCGCGCAGCAGGCCGGGCCGAGCGCGGGCTCGAGGGCGGAGGGAGCCCGCGGCGTGGAGTGAGGACCTGTGTGTCGGACACGCGCCTGAAGACCCCCGTGGTGAGTTGGTGCCAGATCGGCGGACCGCGGCGCGCACCTCGCAGACCTTCTTACTATGAGTCATCGAGCGCACGCATTCAGTCGCCGGCATGGGGACGCTAACAGCGCGCGAGGGTGCCGGGCGGGTCGGACAGGCCCGTCACAGACCGCTAGGCCCAGCCGTTTCACCAGTCACACGAGGAACGTCCCACCCGTCACAGGGGTGGGCGCGCGCCGGTCAGTAGACCGGCGTCACGGGGGCCGGGTCGATCTTCTTGGGGAAGACCCAGCGCTTGTAGCCGAGGTACCGGACCACCGTGCCGATGCCGATGGAGGCGATGTTGGCCACCTGGAGCACGAGGCTGTGCTCCTGCTGCAGCCCGTGGCGGACGAGGGCCACGATGCCCAGGCCGATGCCGAGGGTCACGCCGTTGATGACGGCGAAGGTGACGTACTCACGGGTCACGCCGAGGCGAGCCCGATGCGCGAATGACCAGTATCGGTGACCGAGGTAGGCCGCGGTCATGGCGGCCAGCGTGGCGATGAGCTTCGCGGTGACCGCGCCCAGGCCGACAACCGCATAGAAGAGCTGGAACAGTGCCAGTTCGAGGACGAAGCACACACCCCCGACGACACCGAAGGCGCCCAGCTCCCGGACCAGCTTCCGGGGGTCCAGGCGTGGGCGTGCGGTCGTCACTCCCGTCAACACCCGTTCGACTGTACGTGGATCGCCGGTCGAGGCGCAGGTCGGCGGCGTGGCGAGACGCACCCGTGGCGGTCGACGGCGTGTCCGGACAGGTGAGGAAGGGTGGTGTCATGCGCGAAGGTCCTCCGCCGGTCGGGCGTCTCAGCGCCGCGCTAGTGCTGGTTCCCGTGCTGGTCCTGACCTCGGCGTGTGGGGTGGACTCGACGGGCGAGGCGAGCTCGGCCGCGCCGGGCCCCGCCGTCCCGTCCACGACTGCGCCCGGGACGACGGCGCCGGCTCCCACGGCAGGTCCCGAGGAGCCGGCCGCATTCTCGACGTTCGCCGTCGTCGGTGACTCGATCACTGCCGGTGGGGAGGTCATCTCCGACGCCCGGGTCGGCGGCTCGGCCTCATGGGTCCCCGCCGCGGCCGAGGCATCCCGGCTGAGCTTCGTCGGCGGGTGGGCGATGCCCGGCGCGACGACGGAGGACGCCCGGGCTGCGGTCGTCCCTGAGGACGCCGACGTGCTGGTGGTGATGGCCGGCACCAACGATGTTCTGCAGGGGCGCCCCTGGGAGGAGTCCGCCGCGAACCTGGAGTCGATCGCGGCCTCGGCTGGCGACCGGGTGGTCGCAGTCGTGACGATCGCGCCCAGTGACGTGGTGCCGCAGGCCCGGCGGGCCTATAACGCCGCTCTGGCGCCGTTGGCCCTGAGGCACGGGTGGGTGCTTATCGACCCGTGGAGTGACGTCGAGGCCGCTGACCGCTTCGTCGTCGGGACCACGACCGACGGCACTCACCTGACCGACCGGGCCGCGCGCACGGTGGGCTTCCGTGTGGGGGAGCAGCTCGCCGCACTGGTCTGACCTCCGCGTCGTCACCCGAGCGGCGGTGGGCTCCCACGTCGTCCCCCTACGCTGGTGTCTCGTGACCTCCCGTCTCGACCCGCGCACCGGACTGCCCGTCGTCGCCATGGTCGGCGGTGGTCAGCTGGCCCGGATGACCCACCAGGCAGCCATCGCACTCGGCCAGTCGCTGCGGGTCCTCTCCACCGGCCCCGACGAGTCCGCCGCTCTGGTGGCCGCCGACGTCCGCCTCGGCGACCACCGCGACCTCGACGCCCTCCTCGCCCTCGCCGACGGCGCCACCGTGGTCACCTTCGACCACGAGCACGTGCCCACCGAGCACCTGCGCGCCCTCGAGTCGGCCGGCCACCGGGTCGCTCCCGGCCCCGACGCGCTGGTGCACGCGCAGGACAAGCTGGTCCTGCGCCGGGCGCTGGCCGCCGCCGGCGAGCCGCAGCCGGCCTGGGCCGAGGTCGCCTCCGTCGACGAGGTCGCGGCCTTCGGCGAGCGGCACGGCTGGCCGGTGGTCGTCAAGACGCCGCGCGGCGGCTACGACGGGCGCGGCGTGTTCGTCGTCGACCGCCCGGACGACGTCGCCGAGCTCCTCACCCGGTACGACGTCCTGCTGGTCGAGCAGCGGGTCCCGATGGCCAGGGAGCTCTCCGCGCTGATCGCCCGCTCGCCCTTCGGCCAGGTCGCGGTCTGGCCCGTCGTCGAGACCGTGCAGCGCGACGGCATCAACACCGAGGTGCTCGCGCCCGCGCCCGGGCTGGACGAGGACACCGCGACGGCCGCCCAGGAGCTCGCGGTGCGGGTGGCCGACCGGGTCGGGGTCGTCGGGGTCATGGCCGTCGAGCTGTTCCAGACGGCGGACGGCGTCCTGGTCAACGAGCTCGCGATGCGGCCGCACAACTCCGGGCACTGGACCATCGAGGGCTCGCGGACCAGCCAGTTCGAGCAGCACCTGCGCGCCGTCCTCGACTACCCGCTGGGCGCCACGGCGATGGCCGCGCCGGTCGTGGTGATGGCCAACGTGCTCGGCGGGCGCGCCACCGAGGAGGGCTGGACCGGCCCCAGCCTCGACGAGCGGGTGCACCACCTGATGGCCCACTGGCCCGACGTGAAGCTGCACTGGTACGGCAAGGGCCAGCGCCCCGGCCGCAAGCTCGGCCACGTGACCGCGCTGGGCGCCGACCTCGACGAGGTGCGCGCCCGGGCCACCGCGGCCGCCCGCTACCTGGCCGACGGCGAGGTCGACCCGGCGTTCACCTTCCCGACCGAGCACTGACCCGACCGAGCAGCGAGGAGCCCCGGGTGGACCCGATCGTCGGCATCGTCATGGGCAGCGACTCCGACTGGCCGATGATGGAACCCGCGGCGGCGGCGCTGGCCGAGTTCGGCGTCCCGTACGAGGCGCACGTCGTCTCCGCGCACCGCACCCCGCGCCGGATGCTCGAGTACGCCGAGAGCGCCGCCGGTCGTGGCCTGCGGGTGGTCATCGCCGGCGCCGGGGGAGCGGCCCACCTGCCCGGGATGGTCGCCGCGGCCACGCCGCTGCCGGTGATCGGCGTCCCCCGACCGCTGGACCGCCTCGACGGGCTGGACAGCCTGCTGTCGATCGTGCAGATGCCCGCCGGGGTGCCGGTCGCGACGGTCTCCATCGGGGGCGGCCGCAACGCCGGCCTGCTCGCGGTGCGCATCCTCGCCGCCGGCGACCCGGAGCTGCGGGCCGCGGTCGAGCGGTTCCAGGCCGACCTCGCCGAGTCCGTCGTCGCCCGGGACGCCACGCTGCAGGAGCGGCTCGCTACCTCCTGAGTCGCCTCGAGCCCTACGATCTACCCGTGGGTAACAACGCTGCCGGGCTCTACGCCCTGTCCGAGGAGCACGAGGCGGTCCGCGAGGCGGTCCGCGACATCGCCGAGCGGGAGATCGCCCCCTACGCCGCCGAGGTGGACGCCGACTCCCGCTACCCGATCGAGGCGCAGAAGGCGCTGACCGCCGCCGGCTTCCACGCCACCCACATCCCCGAGGCCTACGGCGGGGAGGGCGCCGACGCGATCGCGACCTGCATCGTCATCGAGGAGGTCGCCCGGGTCGACGCGTCGGCCTCGCTGATCCCCGCGGTCAACAAGCTCGGCTCGATGCCGGTCATCCTCTCGGCGTCCGAGGACCTCAAGCAGCGGGTGCTGCGGCCGATCGCCGCCGGCGACGCGATGATCAGCTACGGGCTCTCCGAGCGGGAGGCCGGCTCTGACGCCGCCGCGATGCGGACCCGCGCCCGGCTCGACGGCGACAGCTGGGTGCTCAACGGCACCAAGGCCTGGATCACCAACTCCGGGGTCTCCGAGTGGTACACGGTCATGGCGGTCACCGACCCGGGGAAGGGCGCCAACGGCATCTCCGCCTTCGCCGTCCACCGCGACGACCCCGGCTTCGCGGTCGGCCCCAAGGAACGCAAGATGGGCATCAAGGGGTCGCCCACCTGCGAGCTCTACCTCACCGACTGCACCATCCCGGCCGACCGGGTCATCGGCGAGCCCGGCACCGGCTTCAAGACCGCGCTGCGGACGCTGGACTTCACCCGGCCGACCATCGGCGCGCAGGCCGTCGGCATCGCCCAGGGCGCGCTCGACGCCTCGGTGGCCTACGTCAAGGAGCGCCGGCAGTTCGGGAAGGCCATCGCGGAGTTCCAGGGCGTGCAGTTCATGCTCGCCGACATGGAGATGAAGATCGAGGCGGCCCGCCACCTGGTCTACGTCGCCGCGGCCGCCGGTGAGCAGGGCCGCCCCGACGTCACCCGGGTCTCGGCCTCGGCCAAGGCCTTCGCCTCCGACGTCGCCATGCAGGTGACCACCGACGCCGTCCAGCTCTTCGGCGGCGCCGGCTACACCCAGGACTTCCCCGTCGAGCGCATGATGCGCGACGCCAAGATCACCCAGATCTACGAGGGCACCAACCAGGTGCAGCGCATGGTGATCGCCCGCAGCCTCCTCCGGTAGCGCACCACCCGAGCCGCCTGCGACCCGCCCGGTCGCAGGCGGCCGGAGCGCGCGTACGAGGATGGGGGTGTGGTGAGACAACGCAAGGTGGGTCCCGAGGACGCACGCTCCTGGCTGCTGGTGAACGGTGCCCGTACCGACCTGTTCGACCGGGCCTCGGAGTCGCGAGCCGACCAGATCGTGCTCGACATCGAGGACGCGGTAGACCCCGCGAACAAGGACGAGGCCCGCGCCGGCGTCATCGACTGGCTCTCGGGCGGGGACCGGTCGGCCTGGGTGCGGATCAACGACCGCTCGACGGAGTTCTGGGACGACGACGTCGCCAAGCTCGCCGGGGCGCCCGGCCTGCTCGGCGTCATGCTGGCCAAGACCGAGGCCGGGGAGCAGGTCACCGAGACCGCCGACCGGCTCGGCGGCTCCACGCCCGTCCTGGCGCTGGTCGAGTCCGCGCTGGGCATCGAGGAGGCCGTCTCCATCGCCCGTGCCCGCGGCGCCTTCCGGCTCGCCTTCGGCAGCGGCGACTACCGCCGCGACACCGGTACCAGCGCCGACGACCTGGCCATGGCCTACCCGCGCTCCCGGCTGGTCGTGGCCAGCCGGATCGGCGGCCTGCCCGGGCCCATCGACGGCCCGACGGTGAGCAGCAGCCACCCGGTGCTGCGCGAGCAGACCGCCGTCACCGTCTCCCTCGGGCTCACCGGCAAGCTGTGCCTGGACCCCGAGCAGACGCCGGTGATCAACGAGGTCATCAGCCCGACGCCGTCGGACGTCGCGTGGGCGCGGGACTTCCTGGCGGACTTCGAGGCCCGCGGCCGGGTCATCCGCGACGGCAGCGACAAGCCCCGGCTCGGCCGTGCCCGCAAGATCGAGCGGCTGGCGCAGACCTTCGGCGTCGAGCCGGCCTGACCGCGCCGGGGCCGCCGGGGGGAGGGCGGGGGACTGGCTCAGCCCCCCGCCCTCACTCGAGCAGCCGGGACACCCCCGCGAGCCGGGTGTCGCCGGCCATCGCGGCCAGCCACGCCGCCCAGCCCGGTCGGGCCCGGAGCGCCTCCAGCGCCGCCCGGGCCGCGTCGCGGTCCCCGCGCTGCGAGGCGGCCAGAGCGGCGTAGAGGTCGCGGGCGCCCTCCGGGGCGAACAGCGCGAGGGTCTCGTAGTCGCGCTCGTCGTAGGCGCGCTGCAGGTTGCGCAGCATCCGCAGCTGCGCGACCGGGTCGCCCGAGTCGTCGACCCGCAGGTCCATCCGGACGCCGTCGTCCTCCTCGCTGGCCGGCGTCCCGCTGACCACCAGCAGCGCCGCGGACTGCCGGCCGCGGACGTCGCCGCCGGCGTCCTGCCCGGCGGTCAGCGCGGCGAGCAGCCGGTCGGGCAGGTCGCCGCGGGCGGCGGTGTAGGCCTGCGCCATCGCCGGCAGCACCTCCGGCGAGGCGAGCATGTTGCCCTGCACGCTCATCTGGTCGCCCACCAGGTGGCCGCTGACCGGGAACGAGCCGCGCCCGGTGTCGGCGGCGACGCGACCGGTGGGGTCGAGGACGGCGATCTGCCGGTCGACGTCCTCGGCCGCGTGCGCCGCCGCGCGCACCAGGTCGGCGGGGTCGGCGCCGTCGGCCAGGCCGGCCAGCAGCGACTGGCCCAGGCCACGCCGGCTGCGCGCCTGGACCGCCACCACCCCGATCCCCGGCCGCGCGCTGGGCACCGCGCGGCCGACGGCGAGGATGCACGACGACACCGCGATGCCCAGCTCGCCGGTCGCGGGGTCCCGCGCGACGACCGAGAAGGTCACGGCACCGCCTCGCGGGCGCTCGTCGGCCCCGTGGCCTGGAGGGCTGTGTCCCCGGGTGCCCTCACACAGCCGCCGGGAGCGGCATCTCCCGGACGTCGTCGGCGACGGTGAGCGGGGCCCCGGTGGCGGCCTGGACCTCCTCGACGCTGACGCCGGGGGCGGTCTCGCGGAGCAGGAAGCCGCCGGGGGTGACGTCGACGACGGCCAGGTCGGTGACCACCCGGTTGACGCAGGCCTTGCCGGTCAGCGGGAGGGTGCACTCCTCGACGAGCTTGGGCGACCCGTCGCGGGCGACGTGCTCCATCATGATGATCACCGTGCGGGCGCCGTGGACGAGGTCCATCGCCCCGCCCATGCCGTTGACCATCTTGCCGGGGATCAGCCAGTTGGCCAGGTCGCCGCGGGGGTTGACCTGCATCGCGCCGAGCACGGCCACGTCGAGGTGCTGGCCGCGGATCATGCCGAAGCTCAGCGACGAGTCGAAGAAGGAGGCCCCGGGCAGGATCGTCACCGTCTCCTTGCCGGCGTTGATCAGGTCCGGGTCCTCCTCGCCCTCGAACGGGTAGGGGCCCACGCCGAGGATGCCGTTCTCCGAGTGCAGCACGACGTGCACGTCGTCGGGGACGAAGTTCGGCACCAGGGTCGGCATCCCGATGCCGAGGTTGACGTACTGGCCGTCCTCGAGCTCGAGGGCGACCCGGGCGGCGAGCTGGTCGCGGGTCAGGCTCATCGGGCGTCCCCTTCGGTGGCCTCGTCGCCGACGGCGGCCGGCGCGGCGGAGCGGTCGGTGCGCGGGCGGGTGGTGCGGTTCTCGATCCCCTTGCCCTCCGGGCCGACGACGACCACCCGGTTGACGAAGACCCCGGGCAGGTGCACGTCCTCGGGCCGGATCTCGCCGGGTTCGACGAGCTCCTCGACCTCGGCGATGGTGATCCGCCCGGCCATGCCGGCCAGCGGGTTGAAGTTCCGCGCGGACTCGTGGAACACCAGGTTGCCGTGCCGGTCGCCGACCGCGGCGCGGACCAGGCCGAAGTCGGCGGTCAGCGCGGTCTCCAGCACGTACTGCCGGCCGTCGAACTCGCGGATCTCCTTGGGGCGGGAGGTCTCCACGACGTTGCCGTCGGCGTCGTAGTGCACCGGGATGCCGCCGTCGGCGACCATCGTGCCCACCCCGGTGGGGGTGTAGAAGGCGGGGATGCCGGTGCCGCCGGCGCGCAGCCGCTCGGCCAGCGTGCCCTGCGGGGTCAGCTCCACCGACAGCTGGCCGGACAGGTAGAGGCGGGCCAGCTCCTTGTTGCCGCCGACGAACGAGCTGATCGTCCGGGTGATCCGCCCGGCGTAGAGCAGCACGCCCAGGGCCTGGTCGTCCACGCCGCAGTTGTTGCTGATCGTCGTCAGCCGCGAGGCGCCCTGCTCCAGCAGCGCGTCGATCAGCTTGATCGGCACGCCGCACAACCCGAAACCGCCGACGGCGAGCACCGCGCCGTCCCTGACGTCCGCGACCGCCTCAGCGGCGCTGCCGACCACCTTGTCCATGCGGGAACACCGTCCGTCCGTCCGGGCGGCTGGGGAGCTGCGTCACGCAGGACGGCCCAGCTCGCGGATGCCGTCGATCGTCCGGCCGAGCGTAGCGGTGACCCTCTCGGCCGTGGCGCGGCCGGGCAGCAGGGAGGGGTCGGGGGAGCGGACGAGCACGATCGACGCACCGGCAGCCAGGGGGGTCAGCAGCCACGCGACCGGGCCGGCCTCGGCGGCGGTGCGGTCGTCGACCAGCACCCGGTCGCCCTCGACCAGCCCCAGCCGCCCCGCGAGCTCGCGGGCGGTGTCCACCAGTCCGCCGAGGGTCAGCTCGAGGCCGCCCAGCAGCAGGCCTGGGGCGACCGGGTCGGGCCGTTGCCAGGGCGTGAAGACGTCGCCGTGCCCGCGGACCTCGAGGGCGAAGTCGCGGGCCGGGCCGGTGTAGCCGGTCATGCCCATCCCCAGCGGGTGCAGGGAGAGGCCGAGCAGCTCGGGCAGCCCCTGCTCCTCGAGCGGCGGGAGCCGGTCCTGCGCGGCCAGGACGACGTCGGCGTCGTCGAGCCGGCCGTCGTCCTCGGCCGCGGTGTCGAGCACCGTGGCCCCGCAGCTCCACACCCCCAGCAGCACCGCCGCGGTCTGCCAGTGCACCGGCAGCGCCACGGCGACCGTGCTGCCACCGGTGACGTCGAACTCGTCCTGCAGCAGGTTCGCCGTCTTGGCCACCCAGTTGGCCAGGGTGGCCGCCGACAGCTCGACCCGTCCGCCGCCGAGGTCGTCGTAGGAGGTCAGCAGCGGCGCCGCCGGTGCGCGGCGCAGCGTCGCGGCGAGCAGGTCGGCGGGGGTCCGTGGGGAGTCGAGCATGCCTCGAGCCTCCCAGGTGGCGGCCCTCCTGCAGGGGCCCGCCGCGAGCGCGCGAGCGGTGGGGGGCAGGAGGGTCCTTCTTCAGTTGATGCAGCCGGTGTCGGCCGCGGTGCGGGCGTCCTCGCCCTCGACCGGCTCCGACGGGGCGGCCGGGTCGACAGCCTGGCCGACCGCGTTGAAGTCTGAGCCGAGCACCAGCTGCACGGTGCCGGGGAGGGCGTCCTCGTCCTCCTCGACGACCGCACCCGGCACGGCCGCGGCGAGCGTCGCGGCCAGGGTCTCGTCACCGGCGGCGTACCGGACGACGGTGGTGTCGTAGCCGGAGGAGTCGGCGTTGCCGGTCGTCCCGACGGCGAAACCGGCGGTCTCCAGCGCGGCGGCGGCCTGGGCGGCCAGCCCGGAGGTGCCCGAGCCGTTGAGGACGTCGACGGTCACCGCGGACGGCGCGACCGTCTCGGGCGCGGCGGGCGTGGTCCCGGCCGGCGCCTCGGGCTCGGCGGACAGGTCGGCGAAGAACGCGTGGAGGGTGTCCTCGTCCTCGAGCCGGATGATCGAGCGGTCCTGCTCGTCGTGGTCGGTGCCGACGTAGGGGATGGTCTGGAACTCGATGCTGCCGGCGGTCACCGACTGCATCTGCTCGGCCAGCTGGAACAGGTCCAGGCCCTGGTCGATCGTCAGCGACCGGGACGCCGCCTCGACCAGCTCTCGCTGCTTGCCCAGGTTCAGCATGACCTCGTCGGAGAGCATCTTGCGCAGCACGCCGGCGATGAAGACCTGCTGGCGGACGATCCGGTCGAAGTCGCCGCGGGGCAGGCCGTGCCGCTGGCGGACGAACTTCAGCGCGTCGGCGCCGCTGATCGTCTGGACGCCGGCGGGGAACACCGCGCCGGACCACTCGGAGTCGTCGACGGCCTCGCACAGGTTGACCTCGACGCCGCCGACGACGGAGGAGAGCTCGAAGAAGCCGAGCAGGTCGACCTCGGCGTAGTGGTCGATCTGCAGGCCGGTCAGCCCGCTGATCGTCTGCACCAGCAGCTGGGCCCCGCCGGCCTGGCGGACCTCGGCGGAGGCGGTCTCCGGGGTCTCGGCGTAGCCGTAGGCGTAGGCGGCGTTGAGCTTGTCCATCCCGTAGCCGGGGATCTCCACGTAGGAGTCGCGGGGGAAGGAGACGAAGGAGGCGCGCGACCCGTCGGCCGGGATGTGCACCAGGATCATCGTGTCGGTGTTGATGCCCGAGTCGGTGCCGGCGTTGAGGCTGGCCAGCTGCTCGTCGGTGAGGTTGGCGCGGCTGTCGTTGCCGACCAGCAGCAGGTTCACCGCCTCGGGCGCGTTCCGGGTGCCGTCGTTGCCGTCGGTCGGGATGGCGTCGGTGCGGTTGACCGTCGCCTCGGCGACCTGACCGAGGTACCAGCCCCAGCCGGACCCGGCGAGCAGCACGACCGACAGCACCCCGGCGACGGCGCGGGCCGCGGTGGCGGCGCGGCCGGTGCGCCGGCGCGGCGGCGGACCCTCCTCGGCGGGCTCGTCCGACGCCTGGGAGCGGGAGCGGGCACGGGGAGAGCCGGCGCGGCCGGCCCGGGGGTCCAGGCGCGCCGGCAGCTGCCGGTCGCCACCCGCTCCGGGATTCTCTCGTCTCACGGGGGTCCTTCCTCGTGCTCGTCCGCGCGGACACGACGCCGATCCGTCGTGACCGGGGCCGGCCTGGGTGCGGCCGCCGTCGGTAGCGGCGGGCCTCGACCCGGAGGCTGGGGGCGATGCTAGGTGCCGTGGGCCGCGCCCGGCTGGCGTCACGTGGCGAAACGGGACGGATGTGACCAGCGGTGCCAGGCAGCCTCATGGGACCGGCCGACAGAGGTCAGCCGAGTGGGCGTGCCGGCACGTGCCGGGTGAAGAGGTGGTCGGCGAACTGCCGGAACGCGCCCTGTCCGCCGCTGGCCGGCCCGACGTGGTCGGCCACGTCGAGCGCCTCCGGCCGGGCGTCTCCCGGAGCCCCCGACACACCCACCGCTGTCATGGCCTGGACGTCGTGCACGTCGTCCCCGATGTAGGCGACCTGCGCCAGCGGGACGCCGTGCCGGGATGCCAGGGCAACGACGTCGGCGAGCTTGTCCGTGGAGCCGAGCAGGCAGTCGTCGACCCGCAGCTTGCGGGCGCGCTCGGCCACGCTGGTGTGCGACTCTGATGTGAGCAGCGCCAGGCGGACACCTGCCTCCCGCAGCAGCTGGAAGCCCTTGCCGTCGCGCGCCGAGAAGGTCTTGGTCTCGGTCTCGACGGTGCCGTAGGTCAGCCCGTTGTCGGTCAGGACCCCGTCGACGTCCGCGACCACCAGCCGCACGGGGCCGACCCGCGTCTTCGTCGGTCTGGTCCGATACGCCCGCAGCAGGGCGTCGGTGACTACCAGGTCCGCGGGCGTGTCAACCTCGACGCCCGCCACCTCATCAGTCTCGACGAGACCGATCCGCCCGCCGATCCGCACCCCGTCTGCCCGCAGCCGGTCCACCGACGAGGCATAGACCGCACCGGACTCCACGAGGAGCCCGGGCCAGTCCTGGCGGCGCGGCCGCTGGGCGGGGGTGTAGTTGACCGGCACGCAGCCGTCGCCGTCGTACGTTTCCCAGAGGAACGAGTGCCGCCGGACGACGCTCAGGGCGCTGTCGTGCGTGCGCAGTCGGGCGGCCACCTCGTCGATGGTCTCGGCGGTCGTCAACGGGCTGGTCGCCTGGACGAGGGCCACGTCACCCTCGATCCCGGCGCCGTCCACCGCCTCCAACAGGGCCGCCTCGCTGGAAGCGGTGTCCGAGGCGGACTCCGCCGAGCGGCGGTGGACCTCGAGCCATCGCCCGCCGTAGAGGCGGGCGACGGCCGCGATCTCCTCCGAGTCGGTGCTGACGATGACACGGTCGACCGCCGCCGCTCGCGACGCAGCGGCAACGGTCCAGGCGATCAGCGGTCGACCGCCGACAACGGCCAGGTTCTTCTTCGGGATCCCCTTGCTGCCACCCCGCGCCGGGATGACGACGGTCAGAGGCCGTCGGTCCACTTGAGCTTCTCCCGCGTGGCCTTCTCGACCTCGAGCAGGTCCTCGGCCTTGTAGGTGAGCGCCTTGCTGACGTTCACGGTGTCCCGCTTGAGCTTGCGCAGGCCGTCCGGCTCCAGGGACGCGGAGTGGTCGGTGCCCTTCGAGGTGCGGTCGAGGGTGAAGTGGCGCTCGATGGCCTGCGCGCCCAGCGCCATGGCTGCGACGTCCGCGGCGATGCCGAGGTGGTGGCCGGAGAAGCCGATCCGGTCCACCCGGTCGCCGTAGGCCTCCACCAGCCGGCGGATCTCCAACAGGGCCAGCTGGTCGAACGGCACGGGGTAGCCGGAGGTGCAGGCGTAGAGGACGACATCGCCCAGCCGGCCGCGGCCGTCGAGGAAGGCGACGATCTGTTCTTCCTCGGCGCGGGTGGTCATGCCCAGCGAGAGGTGGATACCGCCGGAATACTCGTCGCAGAGGATGCCAAGGACGTCGAAGTTCAGGTTGGTCGCCGAGGGGACCTTGATGAACTCCGGCGCGAGCTTGGCGACGTCCCGGGCCGAAGCGGTGTCCCACACCGACGTCGAGTAGACGACGCCCTCGGCCTCGCAGTGTTCCTTGAGCTCCTCGTGCTGACTCATGTCGAATTCGAGGAACTCACGGTGCGCTCCGTAGCTGTCGCCGAAGCTGTGCATCGGGTTCGGGTGAGGGGCGTCGTACTGCTCCGGGCTGAGCAGCAGCCGGTTGTTGCGCTTCTGGAACTTGACTGCGTCGACTTCGCAGAACTTCGCGGCGATCGACACCATGCGCTTGGCCAGGTCCAGGTCGCCGGCGTGGTTGCAGCCGATCTCGGCGATCACCGTGGGGGGCTTCGTGGTCACTGAGTACTACCTCTCGGGTTCGAAACCGCACGTGCGTGGAGAAGCTCAGGCGGCTGGGCGGGGGTCCACGCGATGGCGGACCGAATCCCGTGTCCGCACCACGCTAACCCTTCGAGCGAGATGGGGTGGACGCTGTGTATTGATGAGACCCCGGTGAGTAGGGCGACATCTGGGGTTCGTCACGACACGCCTCACCCCGCGGGAGGATGACCCCGCCAGCCCGGCACGGGAGGATCGCCGCATGCGCGTGCTCGTCACCGGGGGAGCGGGCTTCATCGGCTCGCACTACGTCCGGACCATGCTGACCGGAGGTTACCCGGGCTTCGAGGACGCCGAGGTGACCGTCTTCGACAAGCTCACCTACGCCGGCAACCCGGCCAACCTGGCGCCGGTGGCCGACTCGCCGCGCTACCGGTTCGTGCGGGGTGACATCTGCAGCGCCGCCGACCTCGACGCCGCCCTGCCCGGCCACGACCTCGTCGTCAACTTCGCCGCCGAGTCGCACGTCGACCGCTCGATCACCGGCGCCTCGGAGTTCGTGCTGACCAACGTGCTCGGCGCCCAGCAGGTGTTCGAGGCCTGCCTGCGGCACGGCGTCCGCCGGGTCGTGCACGTCTCCACCGACGAGGTCTACGGCTCGATCGACGAGGGCTCGTGGACCGAGGACCACATCCTGGAGCCGAACTCGCCGTACTCGGCGGCCAAGGCCGGCGGGGACCTGATCGCCCGCGCCTACGCGAAGACCTACGGGCTGGACATCTCCATCACCCGGTGCAGCAACAACTACGGGCCGTACCACTTCCCCGAGAAGGTCATCCCGCTGTTCGTCACCAACCTGCTCGACGGGCACAGGGTGCCGCTCTACGGCGAGGGGGCCAACGTGCGCGACTGGCTGTTCGTCGACGACCACTGCCGCGGCATCCAGCTGGTCGCGGAGAAGGGGCTGCCCGGCGAGTTCTACAACATCGGCGGCGGCCGGGAGCTGTCCAACCGGGAGCTGACCGAGAAGCTGCTCGAGGCCACCGGCCGCGACTGGAGCTACGTCGAGAACATCGTCGACCCGCGCGGCGGCGGCCACGACCTGCGCTACTCGGTGGACTACTCCAAGACCGCCGCGCTCGGCTACGCGCCGCGGATGGGCTTCGAGGACGGGCTCGCCCTCACCGTGCAGTGGTACCGGGACAACCGGGCCTGGTGGGAGCCGCTCAAGGCCCGGCTCGTGGACACGGCGGCCACCGGCCGGGCATGACCGGACCCGACCTCCCGACCGCCTGGCTGGTCACCGGCGCCCGCGGGCAGCTCGGCGGCGACCTGCTCGCCGTCCTGGCCGGCCGGCCCGGGGACCGCGTCACCGCGCTGGGCCGCGCCGAGCTCGACCTGACCGACGAGCGGCAGGTGCGCGACGTCGTCCGCCGCTGGCTGGACGGCGTCCGCGGGGCCCGCCCCGTCGTCCTCAACGCCGCCGCCTACACCGCGGTGGACGCCGCGGAGACCGACGAGGAGACCGCGCTCCTGGTCAACGGCCGCGCCCCCGGCTGGCTGGCCGAGGAGCTGGCCGGGCGCGGGCGGCTGGTGCACGTCTCCACCGACTACGTCTTCGACGGCCAGGCCACCGAGCCCTACCCGGTGGACGCCCCGGTCGCGCCGCGCTCGGCCTACGGCCGGACCAAGGCGGCGGGGGAGCGGGCGGTCGCGGCCGCCGGGGGCGACGCCACCGTCGTCCGCACCGCCTGGGTGTACGGGGCGCACGGCGGCAACTTCGTGCGCACCATGGCTGGCCGCGCGCTCGACGGCGCCCCTGTCTCGGTGGTCGACGACCAGGTCGGCTCGCCGACCTGGGCGGCCGACCTCGCCACCGGCCTGGTGGCGCTCGGCGCCCGGCCCGGTCCGGTGCCGCCGGTGCTGCACCGCACCGACGCCGGTGCGGTCAGCTGGTACGGCCTGGCCCGCGCGGTCTTCGAGGAGGTCGGCGCCGACCCGGCCCTGGTGACCCCGACGACGACCGAGGCCTTCCCGCGCCCCGCGCCCCGCCCGGCGTGGTCGGTGCTCGACGGCAGCGCGTGGCTGGCCGCCGGGCTGCCCGCGCCGCGGCCGTGGCGGACGGCGCTGCACCTCGCGCTGCAGCAGGAGTGGCCGCTCCGCTGAGACCTGCGAGCCGTGGGGCCCGAGTGGTCAGCGGGTCGCGACGGACCGGATCTCCGGAGATCGTCGGCCGCGTCGACTCAAGACCGGCTGTGGCGGAGCCGATGCTCTCCGTGGACAGATGCGCCCTCGTGCGGGGCGCAGCCGCCACGCTCCACCGGAGGACCAGCCCGTGCGTCGCCGCTTGCTCGCCGGAACCACCGCCTTCGTCGTCCTCACCGGGGTCGTCCTGGTGCTGCCCGTCTACGCCGAGCCGAGCCCCGAGGCCGTGCCCGTCGAGACGTCGGTGGAGGAGGTCGCGATGGGGTCGTTCACCGCCCCCGCGCCCGAGGCGCAGGTGCAGGAGGGCACCACCGACCCGGTCGCCGGCGTGCCCGACACCGTGCCGACGCTGTCGGTGAGCGCCACCGACGTCGCCGAGTTCTCGCTGGTCGGCGTCACCTGGGCGTACGACCCGGCGGTCACCGACACCGTCGTTCAGGTGCGGGTCCGCGACTCGGACGGCGCCTGGGGGACGTGGACGGAGGTCAGCGCGGAGGCGGCCGAGCAGGAGGCCGAGACGGACACCGGCCACCCCGTCCGGGGCGGGACGGCGCCGCTGTGGACCGGTCCGGCGACCGCGGTGGAGGCCGAGCTGGTGACGCGCTCCGGCGCGCAGCCCACCGACGTGCAGCTGGACCTGGTCGACCCGGGCGAGAGCGCGGCCGACGCCTCCCTCGGCGACCCCGACATCACCGAGACCGCCGACGCGGCGGTGGCGATGCCGCCCGTCTTCTCCCGGGCGCAGTGGGGCGCCGACGAGAAGCTCATGAGGTGGACCCCGCAGTACGCCAGCACCATCAAGGCCGCGACGCTGCACCACACCGCCGGGTCGAACAACTACACCGCCGACCAGGTGCCGGCAATCCTGCGCTCGACGTACACCTACCACGCGCAGAGCCTGGGCTGGGGCGACATCGGCTACAACGTCCTCGTCGACAAGTTCGGCCGTCTCTGGGAGGGCCGCTCCGGCGGCCTGGCGAGCACCGTGGTCGGCGCGCACGCAGGCGGCTTCAACACCTCGACCTTCGGGGTGTCGATGATGGGCAACTACGACGTCGTCGACACGCCCCAGGCCATGATCGACTCGGTCGCGGCGATCATCGCCTGGAAGTTCTCCCTGTACGGCGTCAACCCCAGGGGGACGACGACGCTCACGTCGGGCGGCACGGACAAGTACGCCGCGGGTGCCCGGGTGACCCTGCCGACGGTGTTCGGGCACATCGACACCAAGAGCACCGCGTGCCCCGGGAGGTACGGCTACGCGCGGCTGGGCGAGATCCGCGACAAGGCGGCCGCCCGGATGGCGAACACCAAGTCCCCGATCGCGACCCGCTACGACTCCGACGCCGGCCTGCGGACGTGGCTCGGCGCGCCGGTGGGCGGCGAGCAGTCGGCGGCCGGCGTCACCTGGCAGGTCTACGCGAACGGTGCCCGGCTGTACTCCTCGCCGCTCGGCGGCGTCCGGCTGGTGCTCGGCGGCATCCTGGACCGCTACCTCGCTGCGGGCGGGCCGGCCGTGCTCGGGCCACCGATCACCGACGACGCGCCGACCCCCGGGGGGCGCGGCGCCTTCGTCCGCTTCCAGCACGGCGACGTCTACTGGTCGCCGGCGACCGGCTCGCAGCTGGTCCGCGGCGAGATCCTGAAGGCGTGGCTGGCCACCGCCGGTGCGACCGGGTGGATGGGCTTCCCGACGACGAGCGACGCGCCGACGTCGGACGGCCGCGGCTACGTGGTCCGATTCCAGGGGGCGGACATCTACTGGTCGCAAGCCACCGGAGCCCGGTACGTCATGGGTTCGATCCGGGACACCTGGCTGGCTGTCGGCGGGACGTCGTCCTTCCTCGGCTTCCCGACCACCAACGACACCGCCGCCGGCACGGGCGCCTACGTCCGCTTCCAGGGTGGCGAGGTGCTGTGGTCGCCGACGACCGGGACCCGCATCGTGCGCGGCAACATCCTCGACGCCTACCGGGCGGTCGGCGGGCCAACGGGGGGTCTGGGCTTTCCGACGACCAGCGACGCGCCCACGCCGGACGGCCGCGGGTACTTCGTGCGCTTCCAGGGCGGCGACATCTACTGGTCACAGTCCACGGGAGCCCGCTACGTCATGGGCTCGATCCTCTCAACCTGGCTGGCCGCCGGCGGCTCGGGCGGCTACCTCGGCTTCCCCACGACCAGCGACACGATCGTCCCCGGGGGGCGGGGCGCATACGTGCGCTTCCAGGGCGGCGACGTCTACTGGTCGCCCGCGACCGGCACCCAGATCGTGCGCGGCGAGATCTTGAACGCCTGGCTGGCTGCTGGCGGGGCGACCGGGTACCTCGGCTTCCCGACCACCAGCGACGCGAAGACCGATGACGGCCGCGGCTACTTCGTGCGCTTCCAGGGCGGCGACGTCTACTGGTCGCACATGACGGGCCCCCGCATCGTGCGCGGCTCGATCCTGTCCACCTGGCTCGCCACGGGCGGGGCGACCGGCCCGCTGGGCTTCCCGACGACGAGCGACACCCCCATCCCCGGCAAGGGCGCGTACGTCCGCTTCCAGGGCGGGGACGTGTACTGGTCGCCCACGACCGGGACGCAGGTCGTGCGGGGCTCCATCCTGTCCACCTGGCTCGCCACGGGCGGGGCGACCGGTCCGCTGGGCTTCCCGACCACCAGCGACGCGAAGACCGCTGACGGCCGCGGCTACGTCGTCCGCTTCACCGGCGGCGACGTGTACTGGTCGCCGGCCACCGGCACCCAGGTGGTGTCCGGCGCGATGGCGACGACCTACTGGCAGCGCGGCGGCAGCTCCTCGGCGCTGGGCTTCCCGACCCGGTCCAGCTATGCGATCCCCGGGGGGATGCGCACCGACTTCGAGCACGGGTCGATGACATGGAACGCCACCAGCGGGGCGATCGCTGTGACCCAGTGACCCCAGGCGGCGCGGTTCCCGCGTCGCTCCACGCCGCGGGTCATCACTGCCCGTAGCCTGCCGAGCACGGCTGCATGCGTGCGGCCGCGACCACCGCGCGAGCGGACAGCGCCGTCCCCCGCCCGGACGCCGATGACCGACCCCCGCCGTGGGTCGACCTGGGAGTGCCCATGTCCCGCAGGACCCGTCGTAGCCGCCGTCGTCCCCTCCTGGTCCTCGTGACCCTGGTGCTGGCCGCGGGGGCGTTCGTGCTCTGGACCCGGTCGGGGGACCCCGCCCCGGCCGCGGCCGGGACCCCCACGCCCACGACGTCGTCGGCCGCGCCGTCCGCGGGCGTGCCCTCGTCGGACGCGCCGTCGCACGCGTCGTCGGAGGTCCCCGCCACCGGCACGGAGGAGGAGGCCGACGAGGAGCCGTCGTCCCGCCCGACCGCGACCACCTCCGCGCCGGAGCCCGAGGAGGCGGAGGACGACAGCGGGCTCACCGCGGTCGCCGTCTCGCTGAGCTACACCGCCTACGACGCCGCTGCCGGGGCCGTCGTTGCCGGTGGGTACGCCGACGGCGTCGTCGAGGAGGACGCCACCTGCACCCTCGTCCTCCGGCGCGATGGCGTGGAGCTCCGCGGCGAGTCGCTGGGTGCGGCCAACGTGACCACGACCGACTGCGGCGAGGTCAGGGTGAGCGGCGACGCGCTGGCCTCGGGGACGTGGGAGGCGGTGCTCAGCTACACGTCGGACACGTCGGTCGGGCAGTCCACGGTGAGCGAGGTCGTGGTCCCGTGAGGCCCCGTCTGCGCCTGATCGCACCCTGCCTGCTCGTCCTGGGGCTGTCGTTCGTCTTCGCGGTCGGCTCCTCGCCGCAGCAGCCGAGCCTGCACGAGTCGGCCGACCTGCGGCTGTTCAACCCCGGCGACATCATCGACGACGACGTCTTCTACAACATGGGCGCGATGGACGCCTCGCAGATCCAGGCGTTCCTGGAGCGTGAGGGTGCCGGCTGTACCAGCAGTCTGTGCTTGAAGAACCTGCGGCAGGACACCTGGACCCGTGCCGCCGACCGCTACTGCGGGACCTACGCGGGGCTGCCCGGCGAGACGGCGGCTCAGATCATCTCCAAGGTCAGCCGCGCCTGCGGGGTCAACCCCCAGGTGCTGCTGGTACTCCTGCAGAAGGAGCAGAGCCTGGTCAGGACATCGGCTCCTACAGAGGAGAAGCTCCGCAAGGCGGTGGGCTACGGCTGTCCGGACACCGCACCCTGCGATGCGCAGTACTACGGCTTCTACAACCAGCTCTACAGCGCGGCTCACCGCTTCCAGTACTACCGGGCGAACCCGGGCTCCTTCGGTCACCGGGCAGGCATGACCATCAACGTCCGATACCACCCGAACGCGGCGTGCGGAACCGTGCCCGTCTACATCCACAACCAGGCCACCGCGGGGCTCTACAACTACACGCCGTACACCCCCAACGAGGCGGCACTGCAGGCCGGCTACGGCACGGGCGACAGTTGCTCGGCCTACGGCAACCGGAACTTCTACCTGTACTTCACCGACTGGTTCGGCAGCACGCAGTCCGGCCCGGCGTCCATCGACGACAAGTACGTGCACCTCCGGGCGTCCGGGGTGGACCTGGGCGGCCCGACATCCGACATGGTCTGCAACCTCCCGTGGGGCGGCTGCTCACGCAGCTACCAGGGCGGCACCATCTTCTGGCACCGGGATACCGGCCCCCACGTCGTCCGCGGGGCGATCCTGCAGCGCTACCTCTCCCTCGGCGGCCCGAGCCGGCTCGGCTACCCGACTGGCGACGACACCGCGGCGCCGGTGAACCCGGGATACTTCACCGACTTCCAGAGCGGGGCGATCTACTGGTCGCAGACGACCGGGGCCCGTGAGGTGCGCGGCGACATCCTGGCGACGTGGCGGCAGATCGGCGCCCAAGCCGGTGTGCTCGGCTACCCGGTCGGCGGCGACGAGGCGGTCCCCGGGGGCTACCGCACCCGCTTCCAGGGAGGCACGCTCTACTGGTCGCCCGGGACGGGCGCCAAGGCCATCCGGGGCGCGCTGCTCGACAAGTACGAACGCTCGGGCGGGCCGGCGGTGCTCGGCTTCCCGGTCGCCCACGACGGCGCCACGAACTCCGGGGACGGCGCCTTCGTAGATGTCACCGGCGGCTCGATTTACTGGACAGAGCGGACCGGTGCACAGGTCGTCCGCGGGGCGATCCTGGCGACCTGGCGAGAGCTGGGCGCCCAGTCCGGTCCGATGGGGTACCCGACCGGCGACGACACGGCGGTGGCCGGCGGCTACCTGACGGCGTTCCAGAACGGCGGGATCTACTGGTCGCAGGCGACCGGCGCGCGGGGCGTGCGCGGAGCGCTGGACGCGAAGTACCGGGCCTACGGCGGGCCGGCGGTGCTGGGGTTCCCGCTGGCGCACGACGGGTCGACCAGCTCCGGTGGCGGTGCACAGGTGCGGCTGCAGGGCGGGGACATCTACTGGTCGCCGGCCACGGGAGCGCACGTCGTCCGCGGGGCGATCCTGGCGACCTGGCGAGAGCTGGGCGCCCAGTCCGGTCCGATGGGGTACCCGACCGGCGACGACACGGCGGTGGCCGGCGGCTACCTGACGGCGTTCCAGAACGGCGGGATCTACTGGTCGCAGGCGACCGGCGCGCGGGGCGTGCGCGGAGCGCTGGACGCGAAGTACCGGGCCTACGGCGGGCCGGCGGTGCTGGGGTTCCCGCTGGCGCACGACGGGTCGACCAGCTCCGGTGGCGGTGCACAGGTGCGGCTGCAGGGCGGGGACATCTACTGGTCGCCGGCCACGGGAGCGCACGTCGTCCGCGGTGAGATCCTCGCGCGGTGGCGCCAGCTTGGTGCCGGAACGGGGGTCCTCGGTTTCCCCACCGGGGACGACACCGCCGTCCCCGGTGGCTACCGGACAGACTTCCAGGGCGGGACGATCTGGTGGTCCCCGTCGACTGGCCCCCGCGTGGTCGAGGTCCCTGCAGCGGCGGCCTACGCCGACATGGGCGGCCCGGCGTCCTCCCTCGGCTTCCCGACGGGGGACACCCGGACCGTGGCCGAGGGCCGCCGCACCGACTTCCAGGGGGGTTACCTGCTGGTCGCTACCGACGGGACCGTGAGTGCCCACGGGCGCTGAGCGATACGACGACGGCGCCCGCCGACCCTCATTGGGGACCGGCGGCCGCCGTCGTGTCGGCGCTCAGGCGGTGCCGGCGCCGTCCGAGCGGTTCAAGGAGCCGGGCCAACGGGCGGCCTCCAGCTTGCGCAGTCGCTCCTCGTAGAGCGCGATGCCGCTGAACCGCACCCGGATGCGCTCGTGCTCGCGCACTACGTCATCGAGCAGGCGGCGGGCCTCGGTGAGGTCATTCTCCGATCCCACCTCGACTGGGCCGTCGGGGCGCTCCCGGTCGGCGATGCGGACCTCGAGGGCGGCCACTTGGGGGCCCAGCCGGTTGAGGTCGAAGGTCACCTCACCGTAATGGTCGCGCAGGCTGCGCAGCTCGTCGGCGACTCGGCGCAGGTCGTCGTGCACCCGCCGCAGGTCAGCGGCAAGGACGTCGAAGCGCTCGTCGACGTGTCGGCGCAGCGCGTGGAGCTCGGCACGGAACTCTGCCCGCACGTCGGCGTCACCGTGCTCGACGCGGTCGTGCACGTCCTGCAGCGCGGGGGCAATCCTGACGGCGACGACGGCGTCGAGCTTGCGCTGCACCCGCGCCCACACCGGGTTCTGCCGTGCCGCGCCCGCGAGCCGGTGCACCCGGCCACTCACCGGAGGAACTCCGCGGTGCCCGTGTCGATCCAGCTGCGGATCATGGTCGCCTCCGCGATGAGTTCGTGGTCCTCGGTGAGGAGGATCGGGTCGCCGTAAGCGTGCTCCCACGTCGTCTGCACAGGCCTGTCGAGGAAGGAGTAGCCGGCCAACAGCAGTCGGGCCCGCGGGTACAGCAGGCGGGCGAGGTGCGCGGCGACCGTGCCGGTCGTCGCCCACCGCGGCTGCGCCGGGTCGAACCCCAGCGCGCGGGAGAGCGGCTGGTTCACCTCGCGGTTGGGGACGGGGACCAGGCCGAGGTCGGCCGGCCACCAGCGGGGCAGCCGCTCGCCGTCGAAGTACATCGCGCCGGGCTCGTTGTAGAGGTACAGCCGGGAGCGGTAGTCCTGGAAGACCCACGGCGTTGCCTGCACCAGCCACTGGATGACGACGACGTCGGCGCGGGTGCCCAATCCTCGGCAGTGCCGCGGCCCGTCGAGGGCGAATCCGTTGACCCGGATCACGAGGTCGGCGGCATCGATGGCCGCCGAGCGGGCCGGGTCGGGGTCCACCGGGGCGTTGCCCACGACGGCGACCGTCTCGACCGGGGTGCGGCCGGTGTAGGCGTCGACCAGCCCGGCGACGAGTTCCAGACCATTGGTCACCGGGGTCGGCGCACCGACCATCGGATCTGCCACTGCCATTCCGGCGACGGTAGCAAGTGCCCGTGGCGCACAGGTTCTGCCGGGGCGGGTGGCCCTCCAGGGAGGGGTGTGACGGATGGGGTCCGACGTTCCCCTCGATGCCGGGCCGTGATTGGGCCACGCGGTTATGCTGCGGTCGTCACCCGGCCCGGGGAGTCCGTTCCCGACGCGGCCGGTGGGTTGTCCGACCAGGCGCAACCGCCGAGCGGGCCGGCCACGTCATGCCGTCGTTCTGAGGACCGCACATTCCAATGACCACCATCTCCGCCGAGCCCGCCGCCGCACCCCAGCAGACCGACGCCGCCACTCTGGCGCAACGGGTGCTGACGCTGCCGCCGGCGCTCGGCCTGCCGGCTGAGCTGTACGCCAAGCGTGTCCAGGGCCGCGTCCGCCTTGAGCGCACCTCCTTCTCGCTCAACCCGCACTCGGCGCTGACGACCAACACGTACTTCGGCCGGGTCCCCGCTTCGTACTGGCAGCGCTGGACCGGAGTCACGCAGATAACCTTCCAGGCGGAGTACTCCGGTCAGGGGGTCGTGGAGCTCTTTGCCAGCGACTTCCACGGCGAGCCGCGCACCGTGGGCGGGCAGGAGTTCGACGGCGACGGCCGGGTCTCGCTGACCGTGGCCATCGACAAGTTCGTCGACGGCGGGGCGATCTGGGCGGACTTCCGCTCCGGCGAGGGCGAGCTGCGAATCTCCGACGCCCGGTGGACGATCGCCGACCCGCCGCGACCGCGGAAGACCGCCGTCGTCATCTGCACGCACAACCGACCCACGGACTGCATCAAAACCCTGCAGGCGCTGGCCGCCGACCTCCCCGCGCTCGGCGAGCTGGACAAGGTCTACGTCATCGACCAAGGCGACAAGCGGGTCTCGGCGCAGCCGGAGTTCGAGCAGGTCCAGGCCGACCTCGCAGGTCGTATGCGCTACATCACCCAAGCCAACCTCGGCGGTGCCGGCGGTTTCACCCGTGGCATGTATGAGATCACCGAGGTCGAGGCCGAGCACCACGCGAACGTCCTGTTCATGGACGACGACATCGTCCTCGAGCCGGAGTCGATCATCCGGCTGACGTCCTTCGCCAATTCCGCGCGGCAGCCGATCATCGTCGGCGCGCAGATGCTCTACGCCCTGCATCCCAAGCGCCTGCACACCAGCGCCGAGTACGCCGACCTGGGTACGCTCGAGGCGGGCAAGGTCGTGCCTCGGGCGATGTGGAACGCCGACATGACGCAGGAGAATCAGGAGCTGCGCGTCGACGGCGTCTACAACGCTTGGTGGAGCGCGATTCTGCCCTCGGAGATCGTTTCGGCGACCGGCTATCCACTGCCGGTCTTCTTCCAGTGGGACGACATCGAGTACGGCTACCGGGCGCGCGAGAACGGGTTCACCACCGTCACCCTCCCCGGCGCCGGCGTCTGGCACGCCGATTTCACGTGGAAGGACCAGGACGACTGGTCGCGGTACTTCAGCGTCCGCAACAGCCTGATCACCGCGGCCCTGCACTCGGGGTTCGCCAGCAAGGGCCTGGCGCGGGTGTTGTTCAGCCGCGTGCTCGCCTACATCACCTCGATGCAGTACGGCCTGGCGGCCACGGCGATCAAGGGCATCGACGACTTCCTGGCCGGCCCTGAGCTGCTGCGTGACGGTGGCCAGCGGGCCCTGGCAGAGGTGCGCGAGCTGCGCCGGGTCTACCCGGAGACTGTCAAGCACTCCGCCTCCGACGTGCCGGGCCTGCCGCTGCGCGGCGAGCCCACCGAGCGGGCGGCCCCGCACCCGTCGATGCTCAAGGCCGTACTGGCCAAGCGGATCCTCTGGCAGCTGACCGACCGCAACGTCGGGTCGGCCAACGTCACGCTCGAGGACTCGCAGTGGTGGCACGTCTCACGCTTCCGCAAGGTCGTGGTCACCGACGCCTCGCAGGAAGGTGTGCGAATCCGCGAGTTCGACAAGCAGACGGCCCTGCGGCTAGTCCGAGAAAGCGCGGCGGCCTGCCTGCGCCTGGCCAAGGAGGGCCCGGCTGCGGCCGCGGCCTATCGGCAGGCGCTGCCGGAGCTGACCAGCCGCGAAAACTGGCGGCGGCTGTTCGACGGCGAGGCCGAGTAGGCCCCACATGTCGACGAGCAGCACCGCCGCGCCCACCGCGCCCGACCTCCCCCCGCACGTGCGGCCCCCCGGTCGCGACTTCCGCTCCGCGTTCCGCGATCTCCGCCGCGGCTGGGAGCAGCGGGAGCTGTGGCTGCAGCTGGGCTGGCAGGACATCCGCCAGCGCTACCGGCGCTCGGTCCTCGGCCCGATCTGGATCACGATCAGCATGGCGGTCACCGCCATCGCGCTCGGGATCCTCTACTCCGCGCTGTTCGGCCTCGAGCTGGCGGAGCTGCTGCCGCACGTCCTCGTCGGGATGATCGTGTGGGGCTTCATCTCCGGGTGCATCAGCGAGGGCTCGGAGGTGTTCGTCGCCAACTCGGGGCTGATCACCCACCTCCCGGCGCCGATCAGCATCCACGTGTACCGGCTGGTGTGGCGCCAGACGCTGTTCTTCGCCCACAACCTGATCGTCTACGCCGTCATGCTGGTCGTCTTCCCGCAGCCGTTGCGGTGGACCGACCTCTCGGTATTCCTGGCGTTCGGCCTGCTGGTCGTCAACGGCATGTGGGTGGCGCTGCTCATCGGCATCATCAGCACCCGGTTCCGCGACCTGCCGCCGGTGACCCAGAGCGTCGTCCAGCTGCTGTTCTTCCTGACGCCGATCGTCTGGATGTACGACGTCCTGCTGGACAACCCGGCCGTCGCCGAGCGAGCACGGTGGGTCGAGATCAACCCGCTGTTCCACTTCGTGGAGCTCATCCGCCGGCCGATGCTGGGCCAGGACCAGGAGTGGCACACCTGGTTCATCGTCATCGGCATCGCGGTGGTCGGCTGGGCCCTGACGTTGCTGGTCATGCGCCGCTACCGCGGCCGCGTGGCGTACTGGGTCTGAGGAGGACGCCACCGTGGTGAGCATCGACGTCCGCGACGCGAGCGTGGACTTCCCGATCTTCGACGCCAAGTCGCGGTCGCTGAAGCACACCGTCCTCGGTGTGGTGGGCGGCAACGTCGCGGCCAACGAGCGCAAGGTCGTCGTCATCGAGGCGCTGCGCAACATCGACCTGCACGTCTCCGAGGGCGACCGGCTGGCGCTGGTCGGCCACAACGGCGCCGGCAAGTCCACCCTGCTGCGGCTGCTGTCGGGCATCTACGAGCCGACCCGCGGCCAGGCGCTGGTCAACGGGCGGGTCGCGCCGGTCTTCGACCTCGGCGTGGGCATGGACCCGGAGATCTCCGGCCTGGAGAACATCATCGTGCGCGGCCTGTTCCTCGGGATGAGCCGCAAGCAGATGGAGGCGCGGGTCGACGACATCGCCGAGTTCACCGAGCTCGGCAACTTCCTGCAGATGCCGTTGCGCACCTACTCGACCGGCATGCGGGTGCGGCTGGCGCTGGGCGTCGTGACCAGCATCGACCCGGAGATCCTGCTGCTCGACGAGGGCATCGGCGCGGTCGACGCGGCGTTCCTCGAGCGCGCGAAGGGGCGGCTGAAGGACCTCGTGGACCGCGCCGGCCTGCTGGTCTTCGCCTCGCACTCCAACGACCTGCTCAAGCAGCTGTGCACCTCGGCGCTCTGGATGGAGCACGGCACCATCAAGCAGCAGGGGCCGCTCGAGGAGGTCCTCGACGCGTACAAGGGCCGCGAGCACGCGGCCTCGGGGGGCTGAGTGTCCGAGGCGGCACCGCAGGCCCCCACCCGCCCGGACGACGAGCGCGTCGTCGCGGTCATCGTCACCCGGCACCGGCCGGAGTCCCTCGCCCAGGCGCTCAAGGCGCTGGCGGTGCAGACCCGCCCGGTCGACTCCGTCGTCGTCGTCGACAACGGGCCCGACCAGCCGGCCGAGGAGGTCGTGCGCGCCAGCGGGCTGCCGCACACCTACCTGCTCTCCCGGGCCAACCTGGGCGGGGCCGGGGGCTTCGCCCTGGGGATGCTCACGGCCCTGGCGGAGGGCGCGGACTGGGTGTGGTGCGCCGACGACGACGGGCGGCCCGCCGACGAGCACGTGCTCGCCACCCTGCTGTCGGTGGCCCGCGAGCGCGGGCTGGCCGAGGTCTCGCCCGCCGTCGCCGACATCGACGCACCCGGCAGCTTCGCGTTCCCCGTGCGCACCGGGCTGCGTTGGAAGGGCGAGCGCGACCGGCTCGGCGGTCAGGACTTCCTGCCCGGTTACGCCTCCCTGTTCAACGGCGCGCTCTTCGCCGCCGCGACCCTGGCCCAGACCGGCGTGCCGGACCTGCGGCTGTTCGCCCGCGGCGACGAGACCGAGATCCACCGCCGGCTGGTGCGCGCCGGCCTGCCCTTCGGGACGGCGCTCGACGCCACCTACCTGCACCCCAACGGCCGGGACGAGTTCAAGCCGATCCTCGGCGGGCGGCTGTCCGCGCAGTACCCCGAGGCGGAGTGGAAGCGCTACTACACCTACCGCAACCGCGGGTACCTGATGCGCCAGCCCGGGATGCGCTGGCTCCTCCCGCTCGAGCTGGTCCGCTTCTCCTGGTTCTTCCTGGTGACCCGGCGCGACGTGGCCGGGTACCGCGAGTGGCTGCGCCTGCTGCGGGCCGGCCGCCGTGAGCGGTTCACCCCCGCAGCCTGACGGCTCTACACGGCCTTGACGCGATGGTCGGACAAGAGTCAGTCGCATGAGTGGCTGGCTGTCGCTGATCGCGGACCGCTGAGATTTCCGTCGTTAACGGCCGCGACCCCGCTCGGGTGGAGGTCCGAACGGGGTCGCTCGCGCGTGTCGTGGCTGGTGAGCGTCAGTCCTCCAGGCGACCGTCGAGGGCGCCGCCCTCGGCGAAGAAGGGGCGGATGCGGTTCTCGAACATGGTCAGCGCCGAACCGATCGCCATGTGCATGTCGAGGTACTTGTAGGTGCCGAGGCGCCCACCGAAGAGGACGCGCTTCTCGGCGGCCTCCTTGGCGGCCAGCTCGCGGTAGCGCTCGAGCTTGGCGCGGTCCTCGGGGGTGTTGATCGGGTAGTACGGCTCGTCGCCGGTCTGGGCGAAGCGGGAGTACTCGCGCACGACCACGGTCTTGTCGGTCGGGTAGTCGCGCTCGGGGTGGAAGTGCCGGAACTCGTGGATCCGGGTGAAGGGCACGTCCTCGTCGGCGTAGTTCATGACCGAGGTGCCCTGGAAGTCACCGACCGGCAGGACCTCGGTCTCGAAGTCCAGGGTGCGCCAGCCGAGCTCGCCGGCCTCGTAGTCGAAGTACTTGTCGATCGGGCCGGTGAAGACCGTCGGGACGTCGGTCGGCAGCTCGCCGCGGACGTCGAAGTAGTCGGTGTCCAGCCGCACCTCGATGTTCGGGTGGTCGGCCATCCGCGTCAGCCAGGCCGTGTAGCCGTCCTTCGGCAGACCCTCGTAGGTGTCGTTGAAGTACCGGTTGTCGAACGTGTACCGCACCGGGAGGCGGGCGATGACCGCGGCGGGCAGCTCGGTGGGGTCGGTCTGCCACTGCTTCTTCGTGTAGCCGCGGATGAAGGCCTCGTACAGCGGGCGGCCGATCAGCGAGATCGCCTTCTCCTCGAGGTTGGCGGCCTCGGCGGTGTCGATCTCGCCGGACTGCTCGGCGACGAGGGCACGGGCCTCGTCGGGGGAGAAGCTCCTGCCGAAGTACTGGCAGATGGTGGCCAGGTTGATCGGCAGCGAGTACGTCTTTCCCTGGTAGATGCTGAAGACGCGGTGCTGGTAGTTCGTGAACTCGGTGAACTGGTTGACGTACTGCCAGACCCGCTCGTTGGACGTGTGGAACAGGTGGGCGCCGTAGACGTGCACCTCGATGCCGGTCTCGGGCTCGGGCTCTGAGTAGGCGTTGCCCCCGATGTGGCTGCGGCGGTCGATGACCAGCACGCGCTTGTCCAGCTGGGTGGCGACCCGCTCGGCGACCGTGAGGCCGAAGAACCCGGAGCCGACGACGACGAGATCAGGACTGGCTTGAGTCACGTTTCGCGACTGTACCGGCGCAGAACGGCCCGACCCGGGCGAAACGGGGACTGGTGTGACGGGCCCGTCCCCCACGTCACACCGGTTCCCTGGAGCCCCACGAGGCCCGCCGTCCCGGGCCTCCGGGTGGGCCCGGTGACGTTCCCCCTGGCCTCGTAGGGTTCCCCGCGTGAGCGCACCACCGCCGGACGTCCCCCTCCGCGTGGTCGCGGTGACGTACTCCCCGGGTGAGGCCCTGGAGGGTTTCGTCGAGTCGCTGGGCGAGGCCACCACGCGGCCGGTCGAGGTCGTCCTCGCCGACAACGGCTCGACCGACGGCGCCCCCGAGCGCGCCGCGGCCCGCCACCCGCACGTGCGACTGCTGCGCACCGGCGGCAACGTCGGCTACGGCGCCGCGGTCAACGCCGGGATGGCCGGCCTGACCGAGGGCTACGCCGTCGTCGCCAACCCCGACGTCCGCTTCGACCCCGGCTCGGTCGACGAGCTGCTGGCCGTGGCCGCCCGCTGGCCCCGCGCGGCGACCGTCGGCCCGGCCATCCGCACCCCGGAGGGCGAGCTCTACCCCTCGGCCCGCGACCTGCCACGGCTGTCCACGGGTGCCGGGCACGCGCTGCTCGGCTGGGCCTGGCCGGGCAACCCGTGGACGGCGCGCTACCGCCGCGAGCGCGAGGCGCCGCGGGAGCGCCCGGCCGGGTGGCTGTCGGGCTCGTGCCTGCTGGTCGACGTCGCGGCCTTCTGGTCGGTCGGCGGCTTCGACCCCGGCTACTTCATGTACTTCGAGGACGTCGACCTCGCCGAGCGGCTGTCCCGCCGCGGCTGGCTGCACGTCTACGCCCCGTCGGCGGTGGTGGAGCACGAGGGCGGGCACGCCACCCGGCGCCAGCCGCACCGCATGCAGCGGGTGCACCACACCAGCGCGCTGCGCTACCTCTCGGGGCAGTACCCGCTGCGCCGGCACGCCCCGCTGCGGCTGGCCCTGCGCGCCGGCCTGGGCGGCCGGATGCTCGTCTCCTACGTGAGCGGCCGGGTGGCCGCCGGCGCCCGCTTCCAGCGCCGTGCCGAGGGCGTCGGCCGTGGGGCCCGCCGCCGGAGGGGCTGAGGTGCGGTACGCGGTCGTGATGGCCGGCGGGGCGGGGACGCGGTTGTGGCCGCTGTCGCGCAGCGGGCGGCCCAAGCAGCTGCTCGACATCCTCAGCGACAGCATCGGCGGTGTCGTGGCGAGCGGGGACGGCCCGCCGCACAGCCTGCTGGCCGAGGCGTTCGCCCGGCTGGAGACGGTGCTGCCGGCCGACCGGATCTGGGTGTGCACCCCGGCCCGCTTCGGCGAGCAGGTGCGCGCCGCCCTGCCGCGGCTGCGCCCGGACCGGCTGGTGCTCGAGCCGGTCGCCCGGGACACCGCCAACGCCGTCGGCCTGGCCGCGGCCCTCATCGCCGACGTCGACCCCGACGCCGAGCTGGCCGTGGTCAGCGCCGACCACGTCATCCGGCCGGTCGAGCGGTTCGCCGCGGCCCTGGCCACCGCCTACGACGCCGTCGCCGCGCGGCCCCGCTCGCTGGTGACCCTGGGCATCCGGCCCACCGCCCCGGCCACCGGCTTCGGGTACGTGCAGCGCGGCGCACCGACCGGGGTGCCCGGGGTCGCCGAGGTGGCGTCGTTCCGCGAGAAGCCCGACCGCGCCACCGCCGAGGCCTACCTGGCCTCGGGGGAGTACCTGTGGAACTCGGGCACGTTCGTCTGGCGGGCGGCCACGGTCCTGCAGGCGCTGGCCGAGCACCTGCCCGCCACCGCCGAGGGCCTGGCCCGCGTGGTCGCCGTCCCGGCCGGGCCGCAGCGGGACGCCGTCCTGGCCGAGGTCTTCCCGGCGCTGCCGACGACCAGCGTCGACTACGCCGTCCTGGAGCCCGCGGCGACCGAGCCGGGGCGGGTGCTGGTCGCCGACCTCGACGTCGACTGGCTCGACGTCGGCTCGTGGCCGGCCCTGGCGCAGACGCTCGAGCGGGTGGGGGAGGACGCCGTCGCGGGGCTCGTGGTCGGCCTCGACACCGCCGGCAACATCGTCTTCAGCGACGACCCCGACCACCTGGTGGCCCTCGTCGGCGTCCGCGACAGCGTCGTGGTGCACACCGCCGACGTCACGATGGTCTGCCCGGTGTCCGACGCCGAGCGGGTCAAGCAGCTGCTCGCCGCCGTCGAGGAGAGGCACGGGTCACGGTTCAGCTGAAGGAGGACCTCCCTGCCCCCCCGCCGCTCGGCGGAGGACTCCGGCCCCTTGCAGGGGCCCGCCGCGAGCGCGCGAGCGGTGGGGGCACGGGGGTCCTCCTGCCTGCAGGGAGGCCTGCCTCCGGGATAACTTCCTGGACGTGAAGAGCTTCGACGTCGCCGCTGTCGTCTCCGGTGGGGCCTCGGGCCTCGGGGAGGCCACCGTCCGGGCCCTGGCCGCGCGGGGCGCGGCCGTGACCGTCCTCGACCTGCAGGAGGAGAAGGGGAAGGAGCTCGCCGCCGAGCTGGGCGGGCACACCACCTTCGTCCGCACCGACGTCACCGACGCCGACTCGGTGCAGGCCGCGATCGCCGACGCCACCGGCAAGGACCGGCCGCTGCGCATCGCGGTCAACTGCGCCGGCATCGGCTGGGCCCAGCGCACGGTGGGCAAGGGCAACGTCCCGCACGACCTCGACCCGTTCGTCCGCACCGTCATGGTGAACCTGGTCGGCACGTTCAACGTGTTGCGGCTGGCCGCCGCCGCGATGGCCGCCACCGAGCCGGACGAGGACGGCGAGCGCGGGGTCGTCGTGAACACCGCCTCGATCGCCGCCTACGACGGGCAGATCGGGCAGGTGGCCTACTCGGCGTCCAAGGGCGGCATCGTCGGCATGACCCTGCCGGCGGCACGTGACCTGTCCAGCGTCGGCGTCCGGGTCTGCACCATCGCCCCCGGGCTGGTGGACACCCCGCTGCTGGGCAGCCTGCCCGAGGAGGCGCGGCAGGCGCTGGCGGCCGGCATCCCGTTCCCCAAGCGCCTCGGCCGCCCCGAGGACTTCGCGCAGCTGGCGCTCGACATCGTGGAGCACGGCTACCTCAACGGCGAGGTCATCCGGATGGACGGCGCGCTGCGGATGGCGCCGCGCTGACCTGACGGGGGCGGGGCCGCCGACGGGACCGGCGTCGACGTGAGGGAGCGCCGACCTCGGGACCGGAGGGCAACGGGCTTACCCTTCCCCGAGCACCGCCGGTGCCCGGGCCCGCCGAGACGGCCGGTCCGCCACGCGGGTGGTGCCTGCGCGGCCCTCTTCCCCAGGGAGCACGTCCTGACCAGCACCACCCTCGAGGCCCCGGCGTTCGAGGACGTCTGGCGGCCGGACTGGCCGCTCGACGTCCGCCGCACCCTCTTCCCGCACCAGCGGAGCGCCGGCGATCCGGCGCTGCGCCACGTCGACGACGGTTGCTGGCGGGCGGTGAGCACGCCCGACGGGCCGGCGACGGTGCACCTGACCGTCCGCAGCGGCGAGGTGCGTGTGACGGCGTGGGGGCCCGGCGCCGAGCGGGCCGGGGCAGGGGTGCCCGCGTGGCTGGGCGCCGAGGACCGCCCCGAGGAGTTCGAGCCCAGTGGGCACCCGCTGCTCACCCGCGTGCACCAGGCCTCACCGTGGCTGCGGCTGGGCCGCACCGGGCGCACCTGGGACGCGCTGGTGCCCGCCGTCCTCGAGCAGAAGGTGACCGTCATCGAGGCGCACCGCGTGTGGCGGGCGCTGCTGCGGCTGGCCGGCGAGCCCGCGCCGGGTCCCGCTCCCGAGGGGATGCGCGTGCCGCCGACCCCGCAGCGGGTGCTGGCGGTGACCGACTGGGAGTGGCACCGCTGCGGCCTGGACGGCGCCCGCCGCCGCGCGCTGCGGGCGGTGGCCAGCGTCGCGGCGCGGCTGGAGCCCGAGGAGGCCGTGGACTGCCCCGACCTGCAGCGCCGGCTGCGGGCGGTGCCGGGCATCGGCGTCTGGACGGCGGCCGAGGTGGTGCAGCGGGTGTTCGGCTGCCCGGACACGGTCAGCTACGGCGACTACCACCTGAAGAACCTGGTGGGCTGGTCGCTGGCCGGCCGCAGGACCGACGACGACGGGATGATGGAGCTGCTCGAGCCCTGGCGTGGGCAGCGGCAGCGCGTCGTCCGGCTGCTGGGCATCGGGGGGAGCCGCCCGCCCAGGCGCGGCCCGCGCGTCGCGCCGACGAACTACCGCCGGTTCTGACCGGCAACGAGCAGCTCAGTTCACCCTCGCGGCTCCTGGCTCACCACCAGTGCCAAGCCAGGACCCACGACGATCAGCTCAGCTGATCAGCGGGCGAGCCCCTCAGATCACCGGGTCGTCGAGCAGGCGGAGCAGGTAGTCGCCGTAGCCGCTCTTGCCCAGCGGCTCGGCGGCGCGGCGCAGTCCGTCGTCGTCCAGCCAGCCCTGCCGCCAGGCGACCTCCTCGATGCAGCCGATCTTGAGCCCCTGCCGCTCCTCGACCACCGACACGAACTCGGTGGCCTGGCGCAGCGAGGCGAAGGTCCCGGTGTCCAGCCAGGCCGTGCCGCGGTCGAGGACGGTGACGGTGAGCCGGCCCTGGTGCAGGTAGTGCTCGTTGACCGCGGTGATCTCCAGCTCGCCGCGGGCGCTGGGCCGGATGCTGCGCGCCACGTCGACCACCGACGACTCGTAGAAGTACAGCCCGGGCACGGCGTAGGAGCTCTTCGGCGCGGCCGGCTTCTCCTCGATGGACAGCACGCGGCGGTCGGAGTCGAACTCGACGACGCCGTACTCCTGCGGGTTGGCCACGTGGTAGGCGAAGACGTGCCCGCCGTCGGGGTCGGGCAGCCGGCCCAGCGCCGTGCCCAGTCCCGCGCCGTAGAAGATGTTGTCGCCCAGCACCAGGGCCACCGACTGGTCGCCGATGAACTCCGCGCCGATGAGGAAGGCCTGGGCCAGCCCCTCGGGCCGCGGCTGGACGGCGTACTCGATGCGCATGCCCAGCCGGCTGCCGTCGCCCAGCAGCGCGCGGAACGCCTCCTGGTCGCCGGGGGTGGTGATCACCAGGACCTCGCGGACGCCGGCCATCATCAGCGTCGAGAGCGGGTAGTAGACCATCGGCTTGTCGTAGACCGGCATCAGCTGCTTGCTGACCGCCTGCGTGATCGGGAACAGGCGCGTGCCGGTACCCCCGGCCAGGATGATCCCCCGCATGTCCGGCGACGCTACCGGCGCCCCGCGGCTCAGGAGGCGGGCGACCCGAGCCACAACCTCCCGACGAGTGAGGTGCCGCCCGGGGTGCCCACCGGCTCCCAGCGGGTCGTCCAGCCCTCGGCGTGCAGCTGCACCACGGCCGCGCCGACCAGGGCCCCGAGGTTGAGCGCCGCCGTCGTGGTGGCCCGCTCCGGCAGGTGCACGTCGACCACCCCGTCGCCCTCGCCGCCGTAGCGCAGCACGACCGGGAACTCCGGCAGCGCCGTCGTCGCCACCCGGAACGCCGCGGCGACGGCGTCGAGCTCGCCGGGGCGGGGGACCAGGTCCGCGCCGGGCGCCCGGGTCGCCACCAGGTCGCGGCTGCCGTAGGGGAACAGGTCGCCGGGACCGAGGCGGACCAGCGGCCGGGTGCCCGCGTCGTCCTCCGGCGGGTCGAACGGCAGCCCGCGGACGACGGCCACCGGGATGCCGGCCAGCTTGCCCTTCACCAGGTCCGCCGCGGCCGCCAGCTCGTCGACGACGGCGATCTGGGTGGTCTCCAGCCGGTTGCCGTGGGCGTCGACCGCACCGCGGTGGTCGACCAGCGCGGGGATCCCCGCCGAGCCGACGGCGACGTCGGTCAGCCCGTCCCGCCAGGTCCGGCCGAAGGTGTCACTGACGATGACGGCGACCTCGACCCCGAGCAGCTCGCACAGCCGGTCGCGCAGGGCCCGGGCCGAGGCGTCGGCGTCCTCCGGCAGCAGCACGAGCGCGTCGCCGGGCACGTTGGAGGCGTCGATCCCGGCGGCGGCGACCACCCAGCCCTGCGGCGTCTCGACGATCTTCAACGGGCCGCGCCGGGCGACCAGACGCACCGTCTGCTCGTCGATGGCCCGCTGCCGGGCGGCCTCGCGGTCCTCGCCGGGCGCGACGGGCACCAGCCGGCCCTCGACCTTGGACACCACCTTGGAGGTCACGACGACGACGTCGCCGTCGGCCAGCCACGGTGCCGCACCCGCCACCGCCGCGGCGAGGTCGTCGCCGGGGGAGAACTCCGGCAGTCCCCGCACCGGGTGGACGGAGAGCCCCTCGGGCGGGACCTCATCCACCGGCGGTGTCCAGCGCAGCCCGCGCCAGCGCGGCGGCCGCCTCGGGGGAGGACATGAGCAGCGGCACGGCGCGGACGTCGACGCCGGGGACGTCGGCGCGGTCGCCGGTGTGCACCAGCCAGGCGTCGAGCAGCCCGCCGGCGGACCGGGCGCCGTAGTGCCGCCCCACCCCCTCCGCGGTGACCTCCACGCCGAGGACCGGCAGGCAGCGGTCGGCCATCCCGCGCACGACGCTGCCCCCGACGATCGGCGAGACCCCCACGACCCGGCCCGGCGTGGCCAGCAGCGCCTGCCGCAGCCCCGGGACGCCGAGGACGGTGCCGATCGACACCACGGGGTTCGAGGGCGCCAGCAGCACGGCGTCGGCGGCGGCGAACGCCTCGGCCACGCCCGGCGCCGGCTCCGCGGCGTCCACCCCGACCTGCACGAAGGCGCGGGGCTCGGGCTCGGCGCGGTGGCGCACCCACCACTCCTGGAAGTGCAGCGCCTGCTGCCGCCCGGTTCCCGGGTCGGCGACCACGACGTGGGTCTCTACCCGCTGGTCGCTCATCGGCAGCAGCTCGACACCGGGCCGCCAGCGGTCGGCGAGCGCCGCGGTCACCTGGGACAGCGGGTAGCCGGCGTCCAGCATCCGGGTGCGGACCAGGTGGGTGGCCAGGTCGCGGTCGCCCAGGCCGAACCACGTCGGCTCGGCCCCGTAGGCGGCCAGCTCCTCCTTCACCGTCCAGCTCTCACCGGCCCGGCCCCACCCGCGCTCGGGGTCGATGCCGCCGCCGAGGGTGTACATGACGGTGTCGAGGTCGGGGCAGATCCGCAGGCCGTGCATCGTCACGTCGTCCCCCGTGTTGACGACCGCGGTGAGCCGGGCGTCAGGCACGGCGGAGCGGAGACCGGCCAGGAACCGGGCCCCGCCGACCCCTCCGGCGAGGACGACGATGTGCACGAAAGTCATCGTGCCCGATGGGCACTTGTCCACTGTTCGCCGGGCGTGTCGAGGTGTGCAGCGAGAAGTGACGAACACCCTGTGACCGGAGTGGCTGATGAGACCGGCCGCTTACACCGGGCGGAGTTGACGGCCCCACAACGACACGCGTGTAATTCCCGCGGTGTCAACGAGTGCCGAGCGGCCCGGGAACGTCCCGTGGAACGCACATCGGGACGACAGCGAGAGGGGACGCATCGTCATGGCAGAGGTCTCGTGGTTGAGCGACTACGTGAACGCCTCCGAGCGCGACCGCGGTGCCACGGGTCAGCCCCAGGGCTTCGCCGGCCTGTGGAGCATGGGCCTGGACGCCGACCTGCAGTCCTGGCAGGAGCGCGCGCTGTGCGCCGAGACCGACCCCGAGGCGTTCTTCCCGGAGAAGGGCGGCTCCACCCGCGAGGCCAAGAAGATCTGCACCGGCTGCGAGGTCAAGGCCGAGTGCCTGGAGTACGCGCTGGCCAACGACGAGCGCTTCGGCATCTGGGGCGGGCTCTCCGAGCGTGAGCGCCGCCGCCTGCGCCGCCGCGCCGGCTGACGGCGGACCCTCCTGCCCCCACTCCTCGCAGGCTCGGGGCGGGGCCCTGCAGGGGGGCCCTCCACCGCACACAGCGCCGTGTGACACCAGCTCCGAGCTGTCCCCACAGCCGCCGACGGATCCCGTCGGCGGCTGTGGTGTCGTTCGGGGCATGACGACGCGTGTGGTGACCGGCCGGGCCGGCGTGGTCCGGGAGCTCCGCGCGGCCGGACCGCTGCTCGCGGCGCTGCGTGCGCCGGTGACCGCCCGGGCCCCCTGGCTGACCGCCGCGGTCGCCCTGGACGGCGCCCGCCTCGCCGGTCCCCGGCCGGTCGCCGTCGTGGTCGACCCGCCCGGCGGTCCGGGCGTCCCGCGGGCGCTGGCGACCCTGGTCCTGCGCGGCGGTCCGCGGCTCACGGCCACGCTGCTCGGGGACGGGCTGCCGGTACCCGCCGGGGCGGCCCCGGCCCGCCTCCCGGCCCGCGACGACGACGCCGCCGAGCAGCTGGCCGCCGGCGTGCTGGGCCTGCTGGACCGGGTGCTCCGCCCCTGGACGCTGCGGCTGACCGGCCTGCCGCTGGGCGACCCCACGCTGCGCGCGATCGGCCGACGGCGGCCCGAGGCGTTGTTCGCCAACGCCCGCAGCGCCCGTCTGGTCGACCACCTCGATGCCGCGGGCGCGGTGCACCGCACCCGGGACCCCGCCGAGCTGGACCGCCGGCTGCCCGCGCTGCTCGCCCGCGAGCCCGACCGTCGCACCCGCACCGCCCTGCGCGTCACCGCCCGGCTGCACGCCGCGGTCGGTCAGGTCGAGCTGGCCATCGGGGCCGACGGCGACCGGGGCCTGCTCACCCTCGTCGACGGCGCCGACCGGCGGCCGTGGTGGGGCACTCCCGATACGGCCTGGCGCACCGAGATGGGCGCGCCCCTGGTCTCGCTGACGCTGTCCGGCGGCGGCCCAGCCGCCCTGCTCGGCCGGCGGTGAGTCGGCCGGCTCCCGCGCCTGTCCCGGCCATTCCCGCGGAGTTGGCCGCCGGGTCTCAATCGGCGTGGCGGACGACGTTGAGCCCCGGCTCGTCCACGCTCTCGGCGCGGTCGGTGCCGAGGAAGACGGTGCCCTCGGCCGGAGCGGTGCCGTCGCGCACCGGCCCGGCGGGGGAGACGGTGACCGCCAGGTCGTACACCCGGCCCGTGTAGGCCGGTGCGGTGCCGATCGGCCGGGTGTAGGTGGGGAAGCGGCCGGTCAGCCGCAGGCCCTCGCCGTCCCGGGTCACGGTCAGGGCGGGCGAGGGCAGGTCGGCGTACTCGGTGCGCGACCGCACGCAGCCCGCGGCCTCCGGGTCCTCGGGCGCCTCCGCGGCCAGGCAGTTCCAGGTCGGCAGCCGCACGTGGGCGAGCGCCGTCCCACCGTCCCCGGCCGCGGTGACGCTCACCATCGGGTAGGCCACCGTCGTCCCCACCGCCTGCCGCTCGACGACGAGGCCGCCGAAGGTCAGCCGGGCCACGACGCCGTCCTCGCCCAGCGGCACCGAGCGGGCGGCCAGCACCCCCGCGCCGCCCTCGCCCGGCAGCGGGTCCGCGGGCACGGCCGGCAGCGACGGCGGCGCCGGGGTGGGGGTCGGGGTGCCCGGAGGGGTCACCGGTGCGGGCGCGGGGGTCGCGGCCGGCTCGCCGGGGTCACCGGTGGCCCCGGCGACCCCGGCCAGCGCCGCGACCAGCACCAGCGCCGCGGCGGCCATCCCGGCCACGGCGCGGCCGCTGCCGTCCGGGCGCGCGGGGCGCGGGTCGTCCTCCTCCGGGGGTGCGGCGACCGCCGCGGGCGGCGGGGTGGGCGTGCCGGGCGGGGCGTCGAGGAAGCCGGGGAGGTCGTCGTCCGGCCAGCGCGGCGCCGGGCGGGCGGGGCGTGCCGGCGCCGGGTCGGCAGGGGGAGCGGGGCGTCGCGGACGGCTCGGCGCGACCGCGGCCAGGCCGGCGAGCGCGAGCAGCGCCAGGGCCAGCACGACCCAGGGGACGGCGGCCGGCGCGGAGGAGTCCATCGCGACAGAGCATCGCAGCCGCTGCCCCCCGCTCGGCCTCAGCCGGTGGGGTCGATCTCCTCCGGGTCGCGCCCGAGCAGCACGGCGACCTGGTCGACGACGACGTCGCGCACCAGGTCGGCGAGGTCGTCGCGGTCGTGCGCGCGCAGCTCCAGCGGCCGGCGGTAGACGACGATCCGCGGCGGCACCTCCCGGGCGCCGTCCCGGTGCGCGGGCAGGACGCGGGCCAGCGGCACGCTGCCGTCGTCGAGCACGTCGGCGTCGAGCACCACCTCGTCGGGGTCGGTGTGCTCCACCCAGGGCACGTCCTCGACGGCGAACTCGACCCCGGCGAGCTCCTTCTCCCACCGGCGTTCGAGGTCCTCGACCGCGTCCAGGACGAGGTCGTCGAACTGCTCGGCGCGGCTGCGGGCCAGGGGGACGCCGTCGGGCACCAGGCGCCCGCGCAGCCCGCGGCCGTGGCGGTCGCGGCGGGATCGGCTCATGACGGGTGCGAGCGTACGGCTCCGGCCCCGGACCCGACGTCCCGAGCGGGGCAGCGACCGCCTCGGCCGGTGCCCGCGGGGACATCGTGGAGGATGGGGCTGCTGCTCCTCCCGGGGGGCTGAGTCGGTGTGCCTGATGCCAACCAGCCGGGTACGCGGCTACTGTGCCGTCCGTGAGGAACCGGTGGTGAGGCAGTCACGTCGCTGCTCGCGCAGCGGCTGCGCGCAACCGGCGGCAGCGACCTTGACCTACGTGTACGCGGAGTCGACCGCTGTCGTCGGCCCGTTGGCGACGTTCTCGGAGCCGCACAGCTACGACCTCTGCGAGTTCCACGCCGAGCGGCTGACCGTGCCGCGCGGCTGGGAGGTCGTCCGCCACGAGATCGACGTCGAGGACTCCGGCCCGACCGGGGACGACCTGCTGGCCCTGGCCGACGCCGTCCGCGAGGCCGCCCGGCCCGAGCCCCCGCGCAACCCCGCCGACGACGGCAGCGGCACCCGCCGCGGCCACCTGCGGGTCCTGCCCGACATCACCTGAGGAAGGGCCCCGTCCCCCTCCCCGCTCGCACGCTCGCGGCGAGCCCCCGGACGGGGCCGCCCGCTGCCCCCACCGCTCGCGGCGGGGCCCTGCAGCGGGGCCACCGATAAGGTCGCCCGCGTGCGGGACCTGTCCACGATCACCAAGGCCTACGACGTCCGCGGCGTCGTCCCCGACGAGTGGGACGAGGACGTCGCCCGCCGGATCGGCGCGGCCTTCGCCGAGCTCGTCTGGCAGGAGAGCGGCGCGACCGCGATCGTGACCGCGCACGACATGCGCGACTCCTCCGTGCCCCTGTCGCGGGCCTTCGCCGAGGGCGTGCTCTCCCGCGGCGTCGACGTCGTCGAGGCCGGCCTCGGCTCCACCGACCTGCTCTACTTCGCCTCCGGCTCCCTCGGCGTCCCCGGCGCGATGTTCACCGCCAGCCACAACCCCGCGCAGTACAACGGCATCAAGCTCTGCCGCGCCGGCGCCACCCCGGTCGGGCAGGAGTCCGGTCTGGCGACCCTCCGCGAGTGGGCCGAGCGCGACTCCTACGACCGGGTCCCCGAGCGGACGGCGTCCATCAGCCAGCGCGACCTGCTCGCCGAGTACGCCGCACACCTGCGCTCGCTGGTCGACCTCTCGACCATCCGGCCGCTGCGGGTCGTCGTCGACGCCGGCAACGGCATGGCCGGGCACACCGTCCCGGTGGTCCTCGACGGCCTGCCGCTGGAGGTCCTGCCGCTGTACTTCGAGCTCGACGGCTCCTTCCCGCACCACGAGGCCAACCCGCTGGACCCGGCCAACCTGGTCGACCTGCAGGCCGAGGTCCGCCGGACCGGCGCCGACCTCGGGCTGGCCTTCGACGGCGACGCCGACCGGGTCTTCGTCGTCGACGAGCGCGGCGAGCCGGTCAGCCCGTCGGCGATCACCGCGCTGGTCGCCGTCCGCGAGCTGGCCAGGGGCCGGGGGACGACGGTCATCCACAACCTGATCACCTCGCGGGCGGTCCCGGAGATCGTCCGCGAGCACGGCGGCCAGCCGGTGCGCACCCGCGTCGGGCACTCGTTCATCAAGGCCGAGATGGCCCGCACCGACGCCGTCTTCGGCGGGGAGCACTCCGCGCACTACTACTTCCGCGACTTCTGGCGGGCCGACACGGGCATGCTCGCCGCCATGCACGTGCTCGCCGCGCTGGGGGAGCAGAGCCGGCCGCTGTCGGAGCTGACCGCCGGCTACTCCCGCTACGTCGCCTCCGGGGAGGTCAACTCCACCGTGGCCGACGCCGCCGCCCGGGTGGCGGCGGTGCGGCAGTCGTTCGAGGAGCAGGACGGCGTCACCGTCGACGAGCTCGACGGGCTGACCGTGGACCTGCCCGACGGCTCGTGGTTCAACCTGCGGGCCAGCAACACCGAGCCGCTGCTGCGGCTCAACGTCGAGGCGCCGGACGAGGCGCGGATGAGCTCCCTGCGGGACCGAGTGCTGGAGATGGTGCGCGCATGACGACAACACCGGGTCCGCTGGGGCTGGACCCCACGCTGCTGGAGATCCTCGCCTGCCCCGACACCCACCACAGCCCGCTGACGGTGGACGAGGCGGCCGGCGAGCTGGTCTGCCCGACCTGCGACCGGGCCTTCCCGGTCCGCGACGGCATCCCGGTGCTGCTGCTCGACGAGGCCAGGCAGCGCTCGTGACGTCGCCGGAGCTGGCCGAGGAGGTCCTCGACGACCTCGACGTGCTGCGCGCCCGGGACCCGCGCGGCCTGCTGCCCGCGGTGGCCGGGGCCGGCGCGCAGGTCCGCGAGACCGCCCGGCTGACCGAGGAGGCCGGCCTGGACCGGGTCACCGCGGGCGGCCGCCCGCGCGGGCTGGTCGTCGTGGCCCGCCGCGAGGGGGCCGTGGCCGCGCAGGTGCTGCGGGCGCTCCTCGGGCCGGCCAGCCCGGTCACCGTGGACGTCGTCCCCGGGCCCGACCTGCCGGTGTGGACCGGTCCCAGCGACATCGCGGTCGTCGTGACCCGGACCGGCGCCGGCCGCTACGCCGTCACCCCGGCCTACGAGGCGGCCCGTCGCGGCGTGACGCTGCTGGGCATCGGCGCCGAGGACGCCCCGCTGCGCGCGGCCTGCTCCACGGCCCGTGCCCCCTACGTGCCGCTGCCGCGGTCCCGGGTGCGGCACACCACGTTGTGGTCGCTGCTCACCCCGATGCTGCAGCTGGCCGTCGGCCTGGACCTGGTGTCGGAGGGCGCGGCCGACCTGGAGGCGATCGCGGCGGCCCTCGACGAGGTGGCCACGGAGTGCGGTCCGGCCCGGGAGTCCTTCGTCAACCCGGCCAAGACGCTGGCCCTCGAGCTGCTGGACGCGCTGCCGGTGATCGCCGCCGAGGGGCCGCTGGCCGGCACCGCCGCGACCCGGATCGCCGACCAGCTGGCGACGCTCGCCGGGCTGCCGGTGACCACCTTCCGGATGCCCGACCAGCGGGTGGCCGCCTGCGCGGTGCTGCGCGGTCCGCTGGCGCCCGAGGGTGGCGAGGACGACTTCTTCCGCGACCGCGCGGAGGACACCGGCCGGCGCCTGCGGTTGCTCACCGTCCGCGACGCCGACGCGGGCGAGCACGACGGCGCGGGGGAGCGCGAACCCCGGTCGGCCCGGGAGGCGCTCGGGGAGGCGCTGAGGAGCGCCGCCGCGGCCAACGTCCCGGTGAGCGGGCTGGCCGAGCACGGGGAACCGGAGCGGTACGGCCGGCTGCCCCGTCTGGCCCGTCAGCTCGCGGTCGCCGACTTCACGGCCGTCTACCTGGCCCTGGCACTGGACACCGAGAGGTCCGCCCCGTCATGAGCACCGCCGCCCCGCCCGCCGCCGGCCGGCACGCCGGAGCCTCGCGGGGCGATGCCCACGGCGAGGGCCACGGCGGCGGGCACGGCGGCGGGCACGGCGGCGCCGACCGGCGCCGCACGCCCTCCCCGGAGGGATCCGGCTCGACTCCCATCGTCCGGGACTGACCTGCGGGGGCGCCCGGTCACCGGCGAGGGCCCCCCGTGGCCGGGGCGCTCGGCTGGGATTGCACCGCCGGGGGGTGGCGTCCGCGCCCACCGGACCGCCGGGAGCGCGAGGAGGTGTGGCCCGGACCATGCCCACCGCACTCGACCGGCCAGTAACCTCCACGGCGATGTGGCCCCTCACCAGCGCCGTCCGTTTCTACCCGTGGGGGAGCCGGACGGTGATCCCCGAGCTGCTCGGGCGGCCCAGCCCGGCCCCGCAGCCGCACGCGGAGCTGTGGATGGGGGCGCACCCCGACGAGCCGAGCCTGCTGGCCGACGGCCGTCCGCTGGACCGGGCCATCGCCGAGGAGCCCGAGCGGCTGCTCGGTGCCCCGGTCGTGACGCGCTTCGGTCCGCGGTTGCCGTTCCTCATGAAGGTGCTCGCCGCCGACCGGCCGCTGTCGCTGCAGGCGCACCCCACGATGGAGCAGGCGGCGGCCGGCTACGCCGCCGAGGAGGCCGCGGGCATCCCCAAGGACGACCCGACGCGGACGTTCAGGGACCCGTGGCACAAGCCCGAGCTGCTGCTCGCGCTCACCACCTTCGAGGCCCTCTGCGGCTTCCGGCCGGTCGAGGAGTCGCTGCACTGCCTGGCCAAGCTGCAGCTGCCCGAGCTCAAGCCCACGATCGCGGCGCTGGCACGCGGTGGCCTGCGGGCGGCCATCCCGCAGCTGCTGGCCCTCTCCGGCCGGCGCCGCACCTCCCTGGTCGAGGCGGTCGCGCGCAAGGCGGCCTCCTACGTGGCCGCGCACGACCCGGAGTTCATCAACACCTACCGCTGGGCGGCGACGCTCGCCGAGTCCTACCCGGGGGACCCCGGTGTCGTCATCTCGCTGATGTGCAACCACCTCAAGCTGGCGCCCGGCGAGGCGGTGTTCCTGCCGGCCGGCAACCTGCACGCCTACCTCAGCGGCGCCGGGGTCGAGGTCATGGCCAGCTCGGACAACGTGCTGCGCGGCGGGCTGACCACCAAGCACGTCGACCTGGCGGCCCTCATCGAGGTGCTGGACTTCGCCGACGGCCGCATCCCGGTCCTCCACCCGGTGCTCGGGCCGGGCGGGCTGCGCTACCCGGTGCCGGTCGAGGACTTCGACCTCACCCGGGTGGAGCTCGACGACCGGACCGGGACGCTGACCACCGCCGGCCCGCAGGTGCTGCTGTGCACCGAGGGGCGCGCCGTGCTGGCCGCGGCGGACGGCGAGCTGGTGCTGGAGAAGGGGAGGTCGGCGTTCGTCCCGGCGGGGGAGCCGGTCACCGCCCGCGGGCCCGCTCTCCTCTACCGGAGCACGACGAACCTGCGCTGACGGGTCAGGCGGGTGTGCCGCGCCGGGCCGAGAGCCGGGCGGCGAGCACCGCCGCGGCGGCGGAGGCCAGCTCCACGACGGTGAACAGCACGCGCGACACGAGGGCCAGGGCCAGGGCCTGCCCATAGGGCAGCACCGCGGCCAGCGCCCCCACGATGACGAGCTCACGTGCCCCGATGCCCGACGGCAGCACGAAGGCGACCAGGCCGGCGGTCATCGCCACCCCCATGGTCCCCACGCACAGGACGAGCAGCAGCGCCCGGTTCGTCGCCCCGGCCGGGAGGGCGTCGACCAACAGGAACAGCTGGAGGCCGTAGAGCAGGTGGACCAGCAGGCTCAGGCCGCTCGCCCGGGCGATCGCCCCGCCGGCCAGACGCCGCGGCAGGGGTGCCTGACGCAGCAGCGCCAGCAGCCGGTCCACCGCGAACGTCAGCGCGGTGGGGTGCAGCAGGGCGAGCCCGACCGGCAGCAGCGCGAACATCCACAGCAGCACCGGCTCGCTGCCGGCCAGCGCCGGGACCGCGAGGAGACCGACGAGCAGCGAGGTCACGCCCGCGACCCCGGCGGTGAGCAGCGAGGCGGTGAGACCGCGGGCCCGGGAGACCCCGGCCGATCGGGCCAGCTCCATCTGGAGCACGAAGGCGACGACCGACCCGGGTACGTACTTGCCGAGCTGGCCGACGAGGTAGATCTCGGCGGCGTCGGCCACCCCGACCCGGGCACCCATCGCGGCCAGGGCCGCACGCCAGACGAGCGGGCCGAGCAGGACGCCGCCCGACACGGCCACCAGGGCGAGCAGCACGTGGGGCCACGGGAGCTGGCGCAGCGTCGCCGACACCTCGTCCCACTCGCGGACCACCTGGAGCACGGCGAGGCCGATGACCGTGGCGACCACCACCCGCCGGCCCCAGGCGAGCAGGACGCCCCGAACGTCTGCGGGACGGCGACCGGGGGCTGCCGCGGTCCCGGCCGGGTCCGACGTCGTCGGGGGTCGGGCGACGTCCCCGGTCATGTGCGGGCACCCCCGATCCCCGCTCGGTGCGGCGCCGTCCGGTGCGGCACCGGGTCGTGGCCGGTCATCGGCCGGACGTCCCCACCGGGACCACGTCCTCCCGCCGTCCGTCCCCGGCGTCGGGCCCGAGGCGGGCCCGGGGGTCGTCCGGCGGCGCCGTGGAGCGCCGTCCCCACCGCCACCTGGCGACGAGCCACACGGCCGACTGGACGAGGCCGAGGAGCGCCGCGGCGGCGAGGGCGTCGGCCCCCTCCGCCAGACCCGGTGGACGGAAGTCGATCTCCAGGCCGTGCTGGCCGGCCGGGACGTCGACGGTCAGCAGCCCGGCGGGACCGTCTCGCACGTCGACCGGCGCCCCGTCGAGCGTCGCGGTGTAGCCCGGCCAGGCCAGCCGGGCGAAGACCAGCGTGCCGGCCTCGGCTGCCCGCACCCGCACCTGCTCGCTGACTCCCGTTCCGGCGTCGGACAGGACGTCCACGCCGGGTGACACCCAGGACAGGCGCCCGCCGTACCCGATGGCCTCGTCGCGGACCCACACGGTGCGCAGCCGGTCACGGGTCGCCAGGGACCAGCCAGGCGGGGGTTGCTGACCGGCAGGGCCGGGGAACAGCTGGGTGTCGATCACCAGGGTCTCCACGCCCAGCAGGTCGACCAGCGGAGCGCCGGTGTCGCCGGCCGGTCGCCAGGCGCGGTCGAACGCCTCGGGGCACACCTGGCCCCGGTACCCCGTGCAGAGCGCGTCGGCGAACTCCTCGAACCCCATGCCGCTGTACCGCACGATCGACTCGTGCCCGGACATGAGGGTCTCGTTGCCGAACAGGAGGTGCCCGGTGTACCGGCGCGGTGCCGTCAGCAGCGACTCCGGGGAGGCCAGCTGCAGCACCGTGCCGCGGTAGGCGGACGAGGCCTCGCGCACCTGCGCGATCGAGCTCGGGAACTGCGCCCGGTCCGACGCGCCGCTGTCGCGCAGCGGCAGCACGGCGCTCTGGTAGGTCACGACGAGGACGGTGCCGGCGACCAGGACCGTCGCCCAGGCGGTGCGTCCCCGGCGGCGGAAGGCGGTCACGGCCAGGAGGACCAGGGCGAGCACGCCGACCGTGGCCAGCACGTGCAGCCACGGGTGGTCGGGGCGGACGGCGAAGGACAGGTAGCCCCCGACGACCACGACGGCGACCGTCGTCGTCGTCCGTCGGCGCACGTGGTCGGTGGCCGGGCCGGAGGACAGGAGCAGGGCGAGCAGGACGCCGAGGGCCAGGTAGAGGTACTCGATCAGCCGGATCGGCCAGCGGAAGAGCCACAGGTTCGACGGGCCGACGGTCAGGACGGCGAAGACGACGGCGACGACGGCCACGCTGGTCAGCGGCCGGTGCGGTCGCCGCAGCGCCCCCCAGCGCACCCACGGCAGCAGGGGGAGGGCGAACCAGGTGGCGTAGGTCGACGGGACCCGCTCGACGAGTGCCCCGCCGAAGGTGAGGATCGCGGGCAGGTACGTGGGCGCGCTGGAGGCCAGGACGTCACCCAGGTGCGGGACCAGGAACGTGTCGTTGGCCAGCATCGCGGTCTGCTCGCGGTCGGTCACCGGCAGGGTGCCCACGAGTGGCAGGAAGACGAGGGCCGCGGTCGCCCCGACGCACGCACCGGTGACGACGATGCCGACGAGTCGCCCCCAGTCGCGCCGCGCCAGCAGCTCCACGGCGATGCCGGCCAGCACGACGACCATCCCCAGCGCCGCGTACGGGTTGCCGGTGGTCATGGCCAGGGCGCCGACGAGGAACGTCACCAGCGGCAGGAGGTGGCCGCGGGACTGGCGGCGCGCCGCCCACCAGAACCAGGTGACCCAGGTGAACGCCATGAGACCGGCCGGCCAGCCGTTGGCCTCGTAGTAGAGGGTGAAGCCGGTGGCGGGGACGGCGGAGGCGACGGCCACCGACGCGAGCCGACCGGCGCCGTACTCGCGGAACAGCAGGTACGCGCCCATGCCGAGCAGGGCCAGGAACTGGATCTGCACGACGGCGGCGGCCGTGGCCAGGTCGTCGAAGTACGAGACGAGCACGTAGTCCAGCAGCTGGACCGGGTTCCACAGTGCGTACGTGCCCTCGGCGGCGTAGTTGCCGCCGGTCCAGCCGGCCGGCTCCATGGTCGGCCACTGCCCGGCCCGCAGCAGGTGGCCGAGGTGGTGCCACAGCGGGACGAAGGACTGGGGGTTGTCCCCGCCGTAGTAGAAGTCGTGCCGTTGCAGGAAGGGGATGGTCATCGTCGCCGCGACCGCCACGCCGACGCCGAGGACCACCAGGAACTCGGGGACCCGGTGCCCGCGACGGCCGTCGGTCGGGGATCCGGTCGACCGCTGCGCGACGGTGCTCACCGAGGGCTCTCTCCTCCGTGGTTCCCGAGGTGCGTGGTGGTCGAGGTGCGTCGTTCCCGGGTGCGTGGCCCTCCTGGCACCCACCGCCGTCCCACGGTCCCGCCGGGCACGGAGACGGCGGCCGGCGCAGTCGTCGTCCCCGGGCTCCGGTGCCGCCGTCCGGCCCGGACGGCGGGCGGTCCGTGTTTCCGGGACGTTACCCTGCGAGAACGCATCCGCCCCGTGGGACGACGTCGGGACGGACGGTGGAACGGGAGCCAGCGGACATGGACGGGGCGGTGGGCGCGCCGGACGGTGGAGCGGCTCCGGTCGCCCTCACCTACGTCGTCCCGGCGCACAACAGCACGCTCGCCATCGAGCCCACGCTCCGCGCGCTGGCGGACCGACTGGCCGACGTGGACGCCGAGGTGCTCGTCGTCGAAAACGGCTCCACCGACGGCACCGGCGCCCTCCTGCAGCGGATCGAGCAGGCCTGGTCCCACCCCCGGGTGGCACTGCGGCTCCTCCGGTCGGCGAAGGGGATGGGGAACGCCTACCGCGCCGGCATCGCCGCGAGCCGCGGAGCGCGGGTGGTCCTGACGGCCGACGACCTGCCGTTCGGGTTCGACGACCTGGACGCCGCCGAAGGCGTGGACCCCGCCGTGCACCCGGTGGTCATCGGCTCCAAGGGGCACCGCGACTCGGACGTCGACCGGGGCCTCCTGCGGCAGGTCCTCACCGCGGGGTTCGGGGTGCTGCGGCGAGTGGTCCTGGGGATGCGGACGCTCGACCCGCAGGGGACGTTCGTGCTCGCCGGCGACTGGGCGCGCGAGATCGGTCCCCGGCTCACCGAGCCGGGCTACCTGGTGACAACGGAGCTGTGCTTCCTCGCCGAGCGCTCGGGCGTCCAGCCGCTGGAGGTGCCGGTCCGGCTCTCGCCTCAGCACCGGGAGCACCGCAGCCGCGTCACCGTGCGCGACGTCCGGCAGATGGCCGTGGGGCTCCTGGCGATCCGGCGCCGGCACGCGTCCCCTGCGGACCGGCAGCCCGCGCAGGCGCCGGCTCAGCGGTAGGGCAGACCGGCCGACCGTTGCACGGCCAGGGCCAGCTCGAGTGCCCGGCGGCCCTGGACACCGGTCACCCGTGGGGAGCGGCGGTGCGTGACGCACTCGAGGAAGTGCTCCCACTCGAGCGCCAGCGGCTCGCCGCGGTGCTCGAGGAAGGGGATCTCGACCAGCCCGCTCTGCCGGTAACGCACCCCGCCCTCGGCGAGGAACTCGTTGTGGTCGACCCGGTGGATGGTGAGGTCCTGGCGGACCAGGTCCAGGACGACGAAGTTGGTGCGCTGGGTGAGCTCGATGCGGCGGATCTTGCTCTGCCCGACGCGGCTGGCCGTCACGGTCGCGGTCACCCCGTTGCGGAACTGGAGCAGGGCGGTCACGAGGTCCAGGGAGTCGGTCCGTTCCCGCCGGCCGATCCCCTCGACCCGCTCGACGTCGGAGTCGGCCAGGGCGAGTGCGAGCTCGAGATCGTGGATCATCAGGTCGAGGACGACGTCCGCGGTGACCCGCGGGGAGAAGGGGCCCATGCGGGTCAGCTCCACGTGCAGCGGGTCCTGGACGATGCCGTCCAGCTGGAGCACCGCGGGGTTGAACCGCTCGACGTGGCCGACCATCAGGATCCGGTCGTTCTCGCGCGCCGCCTCGATGAGGGCGTCGGCGTCCTCGACCGTCGTGGCGACGGGCTTCTCGACCAGCAGGTCCACGCCGGCACGCAGGAGCGGGACGCCGACGTCGACGTGCTGTTCGCTGGGGACGGCGACGACGGCGGCCTCGGCGAGCTCGGGGACCGCGGCCGGATCGGTGCTGTACCGCGCCCCCACGGAGTCGGCCAGGGCCCGGCCGCGCCGGTCGTCCGGGTCGACGACCAGCGTGACCTCCGCCTCGGGCAGCCGGCGCAGGACCCGCGCGTGGTTGGCCCCCATGAACCCCGCGCCGACGACGGCCACCCGGGTCACCCGAGCACCTCGGTGACCGCGTCGACGATCCGGTCCAGGTCGGCCCGGCTCAGCTGCGGGTGGACCGGCAGGGACACGACCTCGGCCGCCATCTGCGCCGCGACGGGCGTCTCGTCGACGACGACCCGCGGGTGGTCCCGGTAGCAGGGATGGTCGTGCACCAGCCCCGGGTAGTAGACGCCGGCCCCGATCCCGCGGTCGGCGAGCGCGGCCACCAGACCGTCGCGGTCCACCGCCGCATCCGCGGTGACCCGCACCGTGTACTGGTGGAACACGTGCTCGCGCCCGGCCGGCACGGAGGGCAGGCGCAGGCCGGACACGGCGCGCAGGCCCTCGGTGAGGTGGGCCGCGTTGGCGCGCCGGGTGTCGTTGATGGTCCCGAGCCGGCCGAGCTGGGGGAGGGCGATCGCCGCCTGCAGGTCGGTGAGCCGGTAGTTGTGACCCGGCACCTCGTACCGGTACGGCGCCCGCATGCCGTGGTTGCGGAGCAGACGCAGCCGGTCGGCGACGGCCCCGTCCCGGGTCGTGACCATCCCGCCCTCACCGCACATGACGTTCTTCGTGGCGTAGAAGGAGAAGCACCCGACGCCGAAGGAGCCGACGGCGCGCCCGTCGACCCGTGCACCGTGCGCCTGGGCGGCGTCCTCCACGACCGCCAGCCCCCGCTCGCGGGCGAGCTCCTCGAACCGGGGCATGTCCGCCGGCAACCCGTAGAGGTGCACCGGCAGGAGCACCCGGGTCCGCTCGCCGACCAGGGCCTGCGCGCACGCGACGTCGAGGCAGAAGTCGTCCGTGACGTCGGCGAAGCGCGCGGTGGCCCCCGACTCGAGGACGGCGTTCAGCGTCGCCGCGAAGGTGAACGGTGAGGTGACCACCTCGTCACCCGGGCCGACCCCCAGCGCCTGGAGTGCCGCGACCAGCGCGGTGGTGCCGTTGTTGACGGCGACGGCGTGCTCGACGTCGTGCGCGGCGGCGAACCGTCGTTCGAGCTCCTCGACTCTCGGACCCTGGGCCAGCCGACCCGAGCGCAGCACCTCCAGGACCAGCGACTCCTCGTCCGGGCCGATGGCGACGACGGAGATCGGGATCTGCTCGACCACCGGGACCGCGTCGCCGGCGCTCGTCGGACCCGTGCCCGGTGGCGCCGTGCTCCCGGGCGACCTCGCGAGCTCGGTCACGTCTGCGCCCCGCGGGGACCCGCCGTCCGGTCGCGGTGCTCGGCGCACCGGAGGTCGCCGGGGCGCTCCACGGCACGGCTGACCACCTCGCCGCACTCGCACACCCACCCGGCGGGGCAGGCCGGATTGCCCATGACGAGCTGGTGCGGTTCGACGTCCCGGGTCACCACCGCACCCGCGGCGACCATCGACCAGCGACCCAGCACGGCGCCGCAGACGATGGTCGCGTTGGCGCCGATGGAGGCACCGTCGTGCACCACGGTCGGGGTGGTCGACCACTGGCCGGCCGAGGCGCGGGGCCGCAGGTCGTTGGTGAACACGGCACTCGGTCCCACGAACACGTCCGAGCCCAGCGTGACCCCGTTGTAGACCGAGACGTTGTTCTGGATCTTGCACCGGTCGCCGACCACGGCACCGGCGTCGACGAAGACGTTCTTGCCGAGGACGCAGCCCGACCCGATCACCGCGCCGGCCCGGACGTGGGCGTGGTGCCAGACCCGGGTGCCCTCACCGATCTGCGCCGCGTCCTCGATGACGGCCGTCTCGTGGGCGGCTGCCGGGTGACGTGCGGGCTCCTGTGCGGAGACCATGTCCCTCCCCGTCCTGGCCGGGGTGATCCGGATCACCGTGGACCCCGTGACGGGCAGCCTACGGCCATCCCGTGCCGCCGCCGTCCCGCCGTGCACCTCGGTGAGGACCCCGGTGCCGACTCCACGGGGTGCCCGTGGGGTCGGCGTCCCGGCAGTGCCCACACCCCGGGGGTGGTGTACGAGCCGCCCGGGGTGGGCACCGGCTCCTCGCCGTGGCCGTCGAGACGCCGGTGGGTCGGGCGCAGACGGCCCGTGTGGGCGTGGCGGCGGCAGGGACGCCGGAGCCGCCGATGGGGAGTGGTGCGGGTGCCCGGAGGTCCACGGATGCTGCCCGGCCGGGTCACGGCGGCGGTGCGGCGGTGGGTGGTCCGGACGGCGGTGGCGCCGTTCGAGGCCCGCCTCGCCCGCCTGGTGGAGTCGACCGTGCGGGCCGAGACCGAGCGACTGGAGGCGTGCGCGCGGGCGGAGACCGACCGGGCGATCCGGGCCGTCCACGAGGTGGAGTTCCGCAGCCGGCGTGACCTGCTCGCGGCCGGGGAGCGGGACGCAGCCGTGGCCTCGGCCCGGTTCGCAGCTCGGGAGATGCCGACCGCACGGGCGTTCCACGACCCGCTGAGCACCCTCCGGTACGCCGTCGAGATCGCCCCCGCCGGCGGCCTGGCGCTGGAGTTCGGCGTCTTCCAGGGGCGTTCGCTGGAGGTCATCGCCGAGGGGCGGGGCCGCCGGGACGTCTACGGCTTCGACTCCTTCCAGGGGCTGCCCGAGGACTACCGCCCGCACGTGCGGACCGGTGCCTTCGCCACGGACGCGCTGCCCGAGGTCGGCGGCGCCGAACTCGTCGTGGGCTGGTTCCAGGACACCCTGCCCGGCTTCCTCGCCACCCACCCGGGCCCGGTGCACCTGCTGCACGTCGACGGAGACCTCTACTCCTCGGCGGTGACCGTCCTCGAGCACGTCGGCCCCCGGCTGGTCCCCGGGTCGGTGGTGGTCTTCGACGAGTTCTTCAACTTCCCCGGCTGGGAGCGGCACGAGTTCCGTGCCTGGCAGGACCACCTCGAGCGCACCGGCGCCCGCGTCGCCTACGAGGCCTACACGTCGAACGACGAACAGGTCGTCGCCCGGGTGCTCGACGCCGGCACCGCCGCCGGCAGCTGAACCGTGCGTGTCGCCGTCGCCGTGGCGCGGCCGGGCGCCTACCGTCGAGCCCGCCCGCCCCGCGTCGGAGGAGCCCGTGCCCACCTCCTCTCCCGTCGTCCCGTCCCGGCTCCGCCGCGGCGTGCTGACCGGCAGCGCCCTGCTGGTCCTGCTGGGCGGCCTCCCGGGCTGCGACGTGCTGAGCGCGACCGGGCAGGCCGGCGGCCCGCCGACCGGCGTCCTGGACGACGCGGCCGCCGAGGAGGCGATCGCCACCGCGCCGCCGGACTCCGCCCTGGCCACCCTCGGCGAGGTGCCGGTGCGCGGCCGGGCGCCGCGCACCGGCTACGAGCGCGAGGAGTTCGGCGACGGCTGGGTCGACACCGACCGCAACGGCTGCGACACCCGCAACGACGTGCTGGCCCGCGACCTGACCGGCGAACGGTTCCGGCCCGGCAGCGACTGCGTCGTCGTCTCCGGCACCCTCGAGGACCCCTACTCCGGTCGCACCATCGAGTTCCGCCGGGGCGAGGACACCAGCGACGACGTGCAGGTCGACCACGTCGTCGCGCTCTCGGACGCCTGGCAGAAGGGCGCGCAGGGGTGGGACGCCGACCGGCGCACCGCGTTCGCCAACGACCCGCTCAACCTGCTCGCCGTCGACGGGCCGCTCAACATGCAGAAGGGGGACGGCGATGCGGCCACCTGGCTGCCACCGAACACCTCCTACCGGTGCGCCTACGTCGCGCGGCAGGTCGCGGTGAAGTCCGGCTACGGGCTGTGGGTCACCCGCGCCGAGCGCAACGCCGCCGCCACGGTGCTCGCCGGCTGCCCGGACGAGCCGCTGCCCGGCGCCTCACCGGACGTCGGCGCCCGGACGGCGCCCGCGCCGGCCGGGACCGTCTACGCCGACTGCGACGCGGTCCGCGCGGCGGGCGCGGCCCCGATCCGGCGGGGCGAGCCGGGCTGGAACGACACCTTCGACGGGGACGGCGACGGGGTCGGCTGCGAGTAGCGCGCCCTCGACCAGGTGAGCTGATCCAACCGGCTCCGGGCCCACCACCGATCGTGAGCCAGGACCGGGGACGGTGAGCTGAGCTGATCGTCGGGGACCACCGCGTATCGTGGGCGACGGCACGAGCCCCGCCGAAGCCTCGGCATGCTCGCTCTCCCCGCGTCTCGGGGATCGAAGCGACCCAGCCACCGCCCGGCCGACGCGACCGGGCCGTACCTCCGGAGCGACATGACCGCCACCACCGGCACCCGTGTACTGACCGACGGCGACTTCCAGGTCGCCGACCTCTCCCTGGCCGGCTTCGGCCGCAAGGAGATCCGGCTCGCCGAGCACGAGATGCCCGGCCTCATGGCCCTGCGCGCCGAGTACGGCGACGAGCAGCCACTGGCCGGCGCCCGCATCGCCGGCTCCCTGCACATGACGGTGCAGACCGCCGTCCTCATCGAGACGCTGAAGGCGCTCGGTGCCGACGTCCGCTGGGTCAGCTGCAACATCTTCTCCACCCAGGACCACGCCGCCGCGGCGATCGTCGTGGGCGACGGCACCCCCGAGCAGCCCACCGGCGTCCCGGTGTTCGCCTGGAAGGGCGAGACGCTGGAGGAGTACTGGTGGTGCACCCAGCGCCTGTTCGAGTTCCGCGACGGGAGCGGCGCCGTCGTCGGGCCGAACATGCTGCTCGACGACGGCGGCGACGCCACGCTGCTGGTGCACCTGGGCACCCGCTTCGAGGCCGACGGCAGCGTCCCGGACACCACCGAGGCCGACTCCGAGGAGTACGCCGTCATCCTCCAGGCGCTGCGCGGCACGCTCGCCGCCGACGCCGGCTACTGGACCCGCATCGGCCAGGGCATCCGCGGCGTCACCGAGGAGACCACCACCGGCGTCATGCGGCTCTACGAGCTCGCCCGCGACGGCCGGCTGCTGTTCCCGGCGATCAACGTCAACGACTCGGTGACCAAGAGCAAGTTCGACAACCTCTACGGCTGCCGGCACTCCCTGGTCGACGGCCTCAACCGCGCCACCGACGTGATGATCGGCGGCAAGGTCGCCGTGGTCTGCGGCTACGGCGACGTCGGCAAGGGCTGCGCGGAGGCGCTGCGCGGCCAGGGCGCCCGGGTGGTCGTCACCGAGATCGACCCGATCAACGCCCTGCAGGCGGCGATGGAGGGCTACCAGGTCACCACGCTCGACGACGTGATCGACCAGGCCGACATCATCGTCACGGCCACCGGCAACCGCGACGTCATCACCGCCGAGCAGCTCGGCCGCACCAAGCACCAGGCGATCGTCGGCAACATCGGCCACTTCGACAACGAGATCGACATGGCCGGCCTGGCCCGCACCCCGGGCATCACGCGGACGAACATCAAGCCGCAGGTCGACGAGTGGCGCTTCGCCGACGGCCACACGATCATCGTGCTCTCCGAGGGCCGGCTGCTGAACCTGGGCAACGCCACCGGCCACCCCAGCTTCGTGATGAGCAACTCCTTCTCCAACCAGGTGCTCGCGCAGATCGAGCTGTGGACCAACCGGGCCGCCTACGAGGGCCAGGAGCCCTCGGTGACGGTCCTGCCGAAGAAGCTCGACGAGCACGTGGCCCGGCTGCACCTCGGTGCCCTCGGCGTGAAGCTGACCGAGCTGACCAAGGTCCAGGCCGACTACATCGGGGTCCCGGTCGAGGGCCCGTACAAGAGCGACCACTACCGCTACTGAGGAAGGACCCCCTCCCGCCCACCCTTCGCAGGCTCGGGGCGGGCGTCTGGAAGGGGGCCGTTCCGGCACGTCACCTGGCTCGCCGCGGGATCCTGGAGGGGACCCGGGCGGGCCACGCGATCGGGGCACGTGGGGACACCCGTCCGGAGCACTCCGGGCGGGTGTCCCCGCTTCCGTCGCCGGGCAGCGCAGAATGGTCGCCGTGCCACCCAGCGCTGCTCAGAACGGGGCCTCCCGCGGCCGAGTCCTGGTCGTCGACGACGACGCCGCCCTCGCCGAGATGCTCGGCATCGTGCTCCGGCGCGAGGGCTACGAACCGGCGTTCGTCTCCGACGGCAACCGCGCGGTGGCCGTGTTCCAGCAGACCCGCCCGGACATCGTGCTGCTGGACCTGATGCTGCCCGGCCGCAACGGCCTGCAGATCTGCCAGGACATCCGCACGCAGTCGACCGTCCCGATCGTCATGCTCACCGCCAAGGGCGACACCCTCGACGTCGTCCAGGGGCTCGAGGCCGGCGCCGACGACTACGTCACCAAGCCGTTCAAGCCGGTGGAGCTGGTCGCGCGGGTGCGCGCGCAGCTGCGGCGCGGCGAGACGGGGCAGGCCGAGAGCCTGAGCATCGGCGACGTGCAGATCGACGTCCCGGCGCACCAGGTCACCCGGGACGGCGTCCCCGTCGCCCTGACCCCGCTGGAGTTCGACCTGCTGGTCGCGCTGGCCCGCAAGCCGCGCCAGGTGTTCACCCGCGAGCTGCTGCTCGAGCAGGTGTGGGGCTACCGGCACGCTGCTGACACCCGGCTGGTCAACGTCCACGTGCAGCGGCTGCGGGCGAAGATCGAGCGGGACCCGGAGAAGCCGGAGATCGTGCTGACGGTGCGAGGGGTCGGCTACAAGGCCGGTCCGCCGTGAGCCCGGCTCCGCGACGACGGCCGTGAGCACGACGCAGCCCGCGCCTCCGGCGACCGACGCGTCGCCCGAGGCGCCGTCGTCCCCGGGTGCCGTCGGCCCGGCGCCGGCCGACGGGCCCCGCCGGCCGCTGTCGGCCGGACTCGGCGCGCTGCGCCGCCGGCTGAGCCGGCAGGCCACCTGGACGCGCCGGCTGGCACAGCAGCAGGCCGCGCGGGCGGCGGCCGCCTGGCGCTCGTCGCTGCAGGTCCGGATCGGCACCATCACCATGCTGGTGGCCGGCACCGTCGTGGTCATCGTGAGCCTGGTGCTGTTCAGCCAGATCAAGGACCAGCTGCTGTCGGTCAAGGAGCAGGCGGCGATCGACCAGGTGCAGACCGGGGTGGTCTACGCGCAGAACGAGGTCGCGGGCATCGCCGCCGGTGACGGCGCCAGCGTGCGGGCGACGCTGGACCGGACGGTCAAGCAGCTCAAGGAGCGCGGCAGCCCGGCCGGTGACTTCGAGGTCGTCATGGTCTACCGGACCGGCGACTCCGAGCGGGCCCCCGCGGTCAGCCAGCGCGGCGTCTACCCGGCGATCCCGCCCGAGCTGCGCGCCGACGTCGCCTCCGGCGGCCAGTACGCGCAGTACGCGATGGTCCCCGACGGCAGCGGGCAGCCCCGGCCCACCTACCTCGTCGGTGCACCCGTGCCGACCGGCGCGAGCAGCGCGGAGCGGATCGAGCTGTACTACGCCTTCCCGCTCGACCAGGAGGCCGAGAGCCTCTCGCTGTTCCGCAGCACGGTCGTCATCAGCGGTATCGCCCTCACCCTCTTCGTCGTCGGGATCGCCCTGCTCGTGACCCGGTTGGTGGTCGACCCGGTCCGCCGGGCAGCGGGCATCGCCCAGCGGCTGGCGGAGGGACAGCTCGAGGAACGGATGGTCGTGCGCGGCGAGGACGACCTGGCCCGGCTGGCGACCAGCTTCAACGCGATGGCCGACAGCCTGCAGCGGCAGATCACCCAGCTGGAGTCGCTGTCCCAGCTGCAGCAGCGCTTCACCTCCGACGTCTCGCACGAGCTGCGCACGCCCCTGACGACGGTGCAGATGGCCGCCGACGTGCTCTACGAGTCCCGCGCGGACTTCCCGCCGCACGTGGCGCGCTCGGCGGAGCTGATGCACGCCGAGCTCGACCGCTTCGAGGCGCTGCTCACCGACCTGCTGGAGATCAGCCGCTACGACGCGGGGGCCGCCGTCCTCGACTGGGAGCCGACCGACCTCGGCGCGCTCGTGCGCCGGGTGGCGTCCGGGATGTCGGCGCTGGCCGAGCGGCACGGCTGCGAGCTGACGGTGTCCGGCCCCGCCCAGGACGTCATCGCCGAGGTCGACGCCCGCCGGGTGGAACGCATCCTGCGCAACCTGGTCGGCAACGCGATCGAGCACGGCACCGGCAAGCCGGTGGAGATCACCTGGGCGGCCAACCGGACGGCGGCGGCGGTCACCGTGCGCGACCACGGGGTGGGGCTCTCCGCCGCCGAGGCGCAGCACGTGTTCGACCGCTTCTGGCGCGCCGACCCCTCGCGGGTGCGCACCGTCGGCGGCAGCGGGCTGGGGCTGTCGATCAGCCTCGAGGACGCGCGGCTGCACCGCGGCTGGCTGCAGGTGTGGGGGCAGCCCGGCGCCGGCGCGCAGTTCCGGCTGACGCTTCCGCTGGCCGCCGGCACCGACCTCACCAGCTCGCCGCTGCCGCTGCGGCCCGCGGTCCTGCGCCGTCCCGGGGGCGCCCGGTGACCCGCCGTGTCGTCCTGGCCGTCGTCCTGCTGGGCCTGCTCGGCGGCTGCTCGACGGTGCCGACGAGCTCGGCGCCCGTGCAGATCACCCAGGCGCCGCCGCGTGCGGACACCCCGGTCGGCATCGAGCCGCTGTCGCCGGAGCCCGATGCCACGCCGGAGGAGGTCGTCCGCGGCTTCCTCGACGCCGCCGCCAGCACGGTGCGCGGACACCCCGTGGCCCGCGAGCACCTGGCTCCCGAGCCGCAGGGGTCGTGGTCCGACGACGCCGGCATCACCCTGCTCGGTCCCGACTACGCCACCGTCACCACCGACGCCGGCACCGTCGTCGTGACCGGCGAGCTGGTCGGCACCATCGACCAGCGCGGCGGGTTCACCGTGGGCGGCCAGGAGGTCTACTCGCGGGAGTTCCGGCTCGAGCGGGTGGACGGCGAGTGGCGGATCAGCGACCCGCCGGACGGGCTGCTCATGCTCGAGCCCGACTTCGAGCGGCTCTACGAGCGGCGCGACCTCTACTTCCTCGACCCGACCGGCCAGCGCGTCGTCCCCGACCCGCGGTACCTGATCACCGGGGAGGCCCAGCCGACGGTGCTGGTCGAGCGGCTGCTCGAGGGGCCCTCGGCGGTGCTGGCCGCAGGCGTGGTCAACGAGCTCCAGGGCGCCGCGCTGGGCAGCACGGTGACCGTCTCGGCGCAGGCGGTCACCGTCGACCTGTCCGGCGTCGCCGACGCCCCGCCCACCCGGCTCGCGGGGATCTCGGCCCAGCTGGTCTGGACGCTGGGCCAGCTGAGCTCGGTGCGCTCGGTGGAGGTCCTCGTCGACGGGGACCCGCTGCGCCTCGACGGCGTGCCGGTCATGCAGACGGTCGACACCTGGGCCACCCTCGACCCCAAGACCGCCCCGGTCGACGCGGTCGGGCACTTCCTCGTCGACGGCGCGGTGTGGACGGCGACGGACGTCCCCGCGCCGGCTCCCGGCCCGGCCGGCACCGGGGTCTACGGGCTGTCCAGCGCCGCGGTGGCCACCGATCCCCGCACCGGCGAGCTGACCCAGATGGTGGGGGTGACCCAGCGGGACGGGCAGGCGATCCTGCTCACCGGCTCCTACGGCCGCGACCTGACCCCGGTGCTGCCCAGCGGCTCGCTGACCGTGCCGACGGTGGCGCCCGCCCGGCAGGAGTTCTGGCTGGTCCGCGACGGCTCGACGGTGGTGCGGGTGACCGCGGGCGGCCCACCGCAGGCGGTCAACGCCGTCACGCTGCCGGGCCTGGGCCGGGCCACCGCGCTGCAGCTGTCGCCCGACGGTGTCCGCGCAGCCGTCGTGGTCGAGGGCGGCCAGCGGCAGAGCCTGTACGTCGGCACCGTGGTGCGCTCGGCCGACGGCCCCGTGGCGCTGCGCGACTGGCGCGAGGTCGCCCCGGCGCTGGGTCAGGTGGTCGACGTCGCGTGGCGGACCTCCGGCAGCCTGCTGGTGCTGGCCGGCGACGCCGGTGAGGACCGCAGCCTGCCCTACACGGTCGGCGTCGACGGCTGGGACCTCTCGCCGGTGCCCACCGCCGGGCTGCCCAGCCAGGCCACCGAGGTCGCCGCCGCACCCGGGCGCCCTCCGCTGGTCAGCGCCGGCGGCACCATCTGGGAGTGGCAGGTCGCCGGGGGCACGTGGGTGACCCTGGTCCGCGGTGAGCAGCCGCAGCCGGGCACCGAGCCGTTCTACCCCGGCTGAGGTGAGGACCGGCGTCCTCCTCATCCCTCGCAGGCTCGGGGCGAGCCGCTGGACGGGGCCGGTGGCGAGCCTCCGGATGGAGCCGCCCCTGTCCCGTCGTGGGCTGCACTTGCGCGTCCACAGGTGCTCCGCCGCCCTGGGCGCGGCCCGTTCGGGGCGCGAGGCTGGGGGAGTGGACGGCGGGGTGCTCGCGGCGCTGGCCGACCTGCTGCTGCCGCGCGAGTGCGCCGGGTGCGGTGTGCCGGGTGCCGTCCTCTGCCGGCGGTGCGCCGCGCTGCTCGCCGTCCCGCACCTGGCCCAGCCGCGCCGCTTCCCCGCCGGCTTCCCGCCGACGGTGGCCGCCGGCGCCTACGACGGGCCGGTGCGCCCGGCGGTCAACGCCTTCAAGGAACGCGGCCGGGCCGAGCTGGCCCGCCCGCTGGGCGCCGCCCTGGCGCTGGCCGTCGCAGGCGTGCTGGCCGGGCTGTCCGGGTCTCCCGGGCCGGTGCGGCTCGTCCCGGTGCCCAGCAGCGCTGCCGCACTGCGCGCCCGTGGCCGCGACCACGTCCGCGAGCTGACCGTCCGCGCGGTCGCCGAGCTGCGGGCGGCCGGGGTGGACGCGGCGGAAGCGCGACTGCTGCGCCGCAGCGCGCGGGCGGCCGACTCCGCGGGCCTCTCGGCGGTGCAGCGGCGGGCCAACCTGGCCGGCACCTTCGCGCTGCGTCCCGGCTCTCCCGAGCTGCCCGCGACCGCGGTGCTCGTGGTCGTCGACGACGTCGTGACCAGCGGCGCGACGCTCACCGAGGCGGCCGGGGTGCTCGCGCCCGCGGCCGGTCGGGAGGGGTCCCCGGTGCTGGCCGCGGTCGTCGCGGCCACCCCTCGGCGCACTCCGGCGGAGGGCCCGACGCAGGTCGGCGGGGGTCCGGCAGATCGACTGTCGGGACCCGGCGACCGGGACTAGCGTGGGTTCGATCACAACCCGAACGACCGGGAGGTCTCATGGAGATCGTGGTCCGTGGCCGGAACGTCGAAGTCCCCGAACACTACCGACAGCACGTCGAGGACAAGGTCGGCAGTCTCGACCGGTTCGACGGGAAACTCAAGATCCTGCGCATCGACGTGGAGCTCTTCCACGAGAAGAACCCGCGCCAGTCCGGCAAGTGCCAGCGCGTGGAGATCACGCTCCGAGGCAAGGGGCCGGTGATCCGGGCCGAGGCCGCCGCACCGGACTTCTACGCGGCGCTGGACCTGGCCGCCGGCAAGCTCGACCACCGGTTGCGCAAGGCCGCCGACCGCCGCCGCGTCCACCACGGACGACGGACCCCGGCCAGCGTGCGGGTGGGCGGTGGCGCCCCCGACACCGCTGTCGCCGAGTCCCTCGACCGCGACCGGGAGCTCGCGGAGGGGCCGCACGTCACCGACCTCGATGAGCACCTCCCCGGCCGGATCGTGCGAGAGAAGCACCACCCGGCCACTCCGATGCACGTCGACCAGGCCCTCCACGAGATGGAGCTGGTCGGCCACGACTTCTTCCTCTTCCTGTGCGCCGACACCGGGCAGCCGACGGTCGTCTACCGCCGGCACGCGTACGACTACGGCCTCATCCGGCTCGTCGACGCGCCGCTGGACGGCGCCGCCCGGCAGTCCACCTCGGCCGCCGAGCCCGCGGCGGCGGGGGCCTGACGCCGGGGCGGGGGTGCGGCCGACCCCGCACCCCCGCCCCGCTCACTCGTCCCGCAAGCGTCCGAACAGCACCGCGTCCGCGCGCGAGCCGTCCTGGTAGGCCAGACAGGAACGGACGACGCCCTCGCGGGCGAACCCCGCCCGCACCGCCACCGCCTGCGACGCGGCGTTCTGCACGTCGGTGAACAGGTGCACCCGCGCCACGCCGTGTCGGAAGGCCCAGTCGGCGAGCGCGCGTGCGGCCTCTGCGGCGAAGCCCCGGCCGCGCGCCCAGGACGCGGTCCAGTAGCCGATGTCCGGCCCCAGCAGGCCGGCCTCCAGGTGCCGCACGCCGCAGGCGCCGACCAACTCGCCGTCGGCCTCCACCGCGGTGTCCAGCGCGGTGCCCTCGGCGCGCCCGCGGGCGGCGGAGCGGGTGACGAACTCCTCGGCGTCGGCCCGCGTGTAGGGCTCCGGGAGGTTCGGCATCCACCGCCGGTGCTCCGGGTCCTGGCAGGCGCGGAACACCGCGTCGACGTCGTCCGGGCGGAACGGGCGCAGCACCAGCCGCGCGGTGCGGACCACCTCGGTGGTCAGGTCGACGCCGGTGAGGTCGAGGGCCATCAGCCCATGGTCAGGGGTTGCCCAGCACCCGGTCGACCGAGATCTCCAGGACCACCCGCGCCGGGTTCTCCCGTGGGGTGCGGTAACGCCGGGCGTAGCGGGCCTCGGCGTCGGCGACCGCGGCGGCGTCGTCGCGCACCACCGCCGTCCCCTCGAGGGTGACCCAGCGGCGGCCGTCGACCTGGCACACCGCGACCCGGGAGCGTCCGGCGCGGACGTGCCGCGCCTTGGCCGACGTCCCCGAGGTGATCACCCGGGCGGTGCGGGTGACCGCGTCGTAGGTCACCCCGACCGGGACGACGTGCGGGCTGCCGTCGGCGCGCAGCGTGGTCAGCGTGGCCAGGTGCCGCTCGGTGAGCAGGGCGAGCAGGCCGTCCGGCAGGTCGTCGAGGTCGTGCGCCACGGGCTGGATTGTCGGGTACCGGATCCGACGCCGGACACCGCCTACGCTGGAACGGTGGTGTTCTCCAAGATCCTCCGAGCCGGTGAGGGAAAGACCCTCCGGCGATTGAACAAGATCGCCGATGCGGTCGAGTCGCTGGCGGACGACGTCGCCGACCTCACCGACGCGGAGCTGCGCGCCAAGACCGACGAGTTCAAGGAGCGCCTGGAGGAGGGGGAGACCCTCGACCACCTCCTGCCGGAGGCCTTCGCCGTCGTCCGCGAGGCCGCCACCCGCACCCTGGGCCAGCGGCACTTCCGGGTGCAGCTCATGGGCGGCGCCGCGCTGCACCTGGGCAACATCGCCGAGATGCGCACCGGTGAGGGCAAGACGCTGACCGGCGTCCTGCCCGCGTACCTCAACGCGCTCACCGGCCGGGGCGTGCACGTGGTCACGGTCAACGACTACCTGGCCAAGCGCGACGCCGAGTGGATGGGCCGGGTGCACCGCTTCCTGGGCCTCTCGGTCGGCGTGATCCTCTCCGGCGAGCGCCCGGCGCACCGCCGTGAGCAGTACGCCTGCGACATCACCTACGGCACGAACAACGAGTTCGGCTTCGACTACCTGCGCGACAACATGGCCTGGAACAACTCCGACCTGGTGCAGCGCGGGCACCACTTCGCCGTCGTCGACGAGGTCGACTCGATCCTCATCGACGAGGCCCGCACCCCGCTGATCATCAGCGGTCCGGCCGGCGACCCGGCGATGCAGCGCTGGTACGGCGAGTTCGCGCGGCTGGCCCCGCTCATGCAGCGCGACGTCCACTACGAGGTGGAGGAGGCCAAGCGCACGGTCGCCATCACCGAGGAGGGCGTGGAGTTCGTCGAGGACCAGATCGGCATCGAGAACCTCTACGAGGCGGCCAACACCCCGCTGATCAGCTTCCTGAACAACGCGCTGAAGGCCAAGGAGCTCTACCACCGCGACCAGCAGTACATCGTCAGCAACGGCGAGGTGCTCATCGTCGACGAGTTCACCGGCCGCGTGCTGTCGGGCCGGCGCTACAACGAGGGCATGCACCAGGCCATCGAGGCCAAGGAGCGGGTGCAGATCAAGGACGAGAACCAGACGCTCGCCACGATCACCCTGCAGAACTACTTCCGGCTCTACGAGAAGCTCTCCGGGATGACCGGCACCGCCCAGACCGAGGCGGCCGAGCTCTCGCAGACCTACGGGCTGGGGGTCGTGCCGATCCCGACGAACCGTCCGATGATCCGTGAGGACCGCTCCGACGTCATCTACAAGACGGAGAAGGCCAAGTTCGACGCCGTCATCGACGACATCGCCGAGCGGCACGAGGCCGGCCAGCCGGTGCTGGTCGGCACGGCGAGCGTGGAGAAGTCCGAGGTCCTCTCCAAGCTGCTGCTGCGCCGCGGCATCCCGCACGAGGTGCTCAACGCGAAGAACCACGCGCGTGAGGCGCACATCGTGGCCCAGGCCGGGCGGCTGGGCGCGGTCACCGTGGCCACCAACATGGCCGGCCGCGGCACCGACATCCAGCTGGGCGGCAACCCGGAGTTCATCGCCGACGAGCAGCTGCGCGCCCGCGGCCTGTCGCCGGCGGAGACGCCGGAGGAGTACGAGGCCGCCTGGGACAGCGCGGTCGACAAGGCCAGGGAGCAGGTCCGGGCCGAGCACGAGCAGGTGACCGAGGCCGGTGGCCTGTACGTGCTGGGCACCGAGCGGCACGAGAGCCGGCGCATCGACAACCAGCTGCGCGGCCGCTCCGGTCGGCAGGGCGACCCCGGTGAGTCGCGGTTCTACCTGTCGCTGGGCGACGACCTCATGCGGCGGTTCAACGGCCCGATGCTCGAGTCGATGATGACCACGCTGCGGGTCCCCGACGACCAGCCGATCGAGTCCAAGATGGTCAGCCGGGCGATCCTGTCGGCGCAGACCCAGGTCGAGCAGCAGAACTTCGAGGTCCGCAAGGACGTCCTGAAGTACGACGAGGTGCTCAACCGCCAGCGCACCGTCATCTACGCCGAGCGGCGCAAGGTGCTCGACGGCCAGGACCTGCACGTGCAGGTCCGGTCGATGGTCGACGACGTCATCAGCGCCTACGTCGACGGCGCCACCGAGATGGGCTACGCCGAGGACTGGGACCTCGAGCAGCTGTGGACCGGCCTCAAGGCCCTCTACCCCGTGGGGCTGGACCGCGACGAGCTGATCGACCGCGTCGCCGACGGCGACCAGGCCGGGCTCTCCGCCGACGTCCTCAAGCGCGAGCTGCTCGACGACGTCCACCGGGCCTACGAGGAGCGCGAGGCCGCCCTCGGCTCGCAGGTCATGCGCGAGCTCGAGCGGCGGGTGCTGCTCAGCGTCCTCGACCGCAAGTGGCGCGAGCACCTCTACGAGATGGACTACCTGCGGGCCGGCATCCACCTGCGCGCGATGGCCAACCGCGACCCGGTCGTGGAGTACCAGCGCGAGGGCTACGACATGTTCATGTCGATGCTCGACGGCATCAAGGAGGAGTCGGTCGGCTTCCTGTTCAACCTGGAGGTCAAGACCAAGGAGCAGCAGGACGCCGAGGCCCGGGCCAAGCAGGCCGAGGCCGAGGCCAAGGCGCTGGCGGCGGCCCAGGAGGGGACGGCGCGGGTGCTGGCCCGGCAGGCGGCCGCTGCCCGGGCGGCGCAGGCCGCGGCGGCTCCCGCTCCGCCGGTCGCGCCCGCCCCGTCGGCGCCGTCGACCCCGGCCCCGGCTCCGACCGCCTCGGCTCCGGCTCCCGGTGCGCCGGCCGCCGCCCGGCCGGCCCCCGCTCCGGCCGAGGAGGACGGGGCCGCTCCGGCTGCCGCGCAGGCGCCGGCTCCTGCCGCCCAGGCTCCCGCTCCTGCGCCGGCGGCGCGCCGGAGCTCCTCGGCGCGGCGGGGGCGGCACGCCGCGCCCGAGGTCGAGCCGGCGGCACCCGAGGTGGAGGAGCCGGTGTCCTCGGGCGCCGGGCCGGAGCTCTCGGTCGCGGGCCTCGACGACCCGCACCGCAGCGACCAGCTCAGCTACTCCGCCCCCGGCCTGGACGCCTCCCCCAAGGAGAGCGGCCGGACCAAGGCGGCCAAGACCGCGACCGTGACCGGCACCAAGGAGCCGTCCCGCAACGCGCCCTGCCCCTGCGGCTCGGGCAAGAAGTACAAGGTCTGCCACGGCGCGCCCTCCCGCGCCTGAGGAACCGGCGCGGGCGGGCCCCGTCCCGGTTCGGCCCCCTGCAGGCTTCCGCCGCGAGCCTGCGAGTGGTGGGGGGCAGGGGGACCTTCACCCGATCTGCAACGCGGTGCACCGCCACCGGCCGTCGATGCCCTCGAGCCGCGCGGCGACGGCGTGCGCGCGGCCGGATCGGCGGGCCACCGCGCTGACCTCGGCGACCCCGTCGACCGGCTCGCAGACGTGCACCGGGCCGAGCAGCACCGGGGCGGTGCCGCCGGCGCACCACCGGGGTCGGCGGCCGCTGGTGAGCGCCGCGTAGACGCCGAGAGCGGCGAGCGGCTGCACCTGGCTCAGCGGACGGTGGCCGGCCAGCCCCTCGAGGGCGAGCAGCAGCAGCCGGCGTCCGGCGACGCGCGGGTCGGGGAGGTCCGCCCGGGCAGACCACGTCGGCTCGAAGCCCGGCACGAACCCCGCGGGCGGCTCCTCCGGACGCGGCCGGGGACCCGGCCGGTGCGGTGCCCGCGGGACGGCGACGCCCGGGAGCACCAGCCGCAGCACCGGCTGCGGGTCCAGCGGCGGCTGCGGCGTCGGGACGACGGTGAGCCGCAGCGGAGCCGCGCGCAGTGGCTGCGGGCCGGCCCCGGGCGCGGTGTCGGCTGCGGTGTCGGTGGCGGCGGGGCGGGCGGGGGCGCCGGGCGCGGTCATCAGGGGCTCCGGGGTCCGGGGTGGGCGAGGGGCGGGCGGCGTCAGGACGCCGGGGGCGGGCGCAGCACCTGGCCCGGGAGCAGGAGGTCGGGGTCGGGGCCGATCACGGCGGCGTTGGCGTGCCACCAGGCGTCGACGGCCGTGGCCACCTCGCCGTCCGCCGGGCTGCCGCCGGTCTGCCGGGCGAGGTCGGCGGCGGCGATGTCCCAGAGGCACTCGCCGCGCAGGACGACGTGCTCGTCCCGGACCGGTGCCGGCCAGTCGGGCACCGCGGCGGGAGCGCTCGGTGCCGGTGGAGCGGGCGTCGGCGCGGGCGTCTCCGGCCAGTCGGCGACGGGACCGCGTGCCGGAGCGGCGGGACCCTCGGCGGAGGCGACGGCGACGGCCTGGGGGAGTGCGCCCGGCGCCGAGGTGCAGCCCGCCACCAGCGGGGCGCCGGTGACCAGGCCGACGCCCAGGGCGAGGGCAGCTGCCCGCCGGGCGCCGGCGGGCAGCAGGCGCCGGGTGAGCGTCCGCGCGATCGTGCCGGCGAGCCCCGGCAGCGCGGAGAGTGCGGTGAGGGTCAGACCGAGAGCGCCCCACAGCCAGACGGCCCAGGCGAGCGCCGCGACGCCGGCGAGCAGGACCGTCTCGGCGCCGGACGCGTCGACGACGCGCTGCAGGTCCAGGCCGGCGTCCGCGACCGCCCCGAGGTCCGGGGTGACCGCGCGGAGGCCGGCGGCGGCAGCGGCCATCGCCGTCGCCGTCCCGAACAGGCGCCGGATCGACATGTCTCCTCCTCGACTGGTCGGTGTCGCCGCGTGACTAAAGCAAGCAAACGCATGCAAACGCAAGGATGGGCACCAGTAGTGTGGAAATCGAGGAGGTGGCGATGCGGTGGCAACGGCTCTTCGCCGACCTGCAGGCGGAGTTCGACGAGGCGGAGGCCGCGGCCGAGCGGGCCGAGGACGCCTCACGCCGGCGGGTGGAGACCGGTGCCGTCCGGCTGGCCGACCGGCTGGCCGGCGCCCTCGACCGGCCGTTGACCCTGCGGTGTTCCGGCGCCGGCGACGTGACCGGTGTCCTCGTCGAGGTGGGCGCCGACTGGCTGCTGCTGATCGACGACAGGCGGCGGGAGGTGCTCGTGGCGACGGCGACCGTGCGGACGGTCGCCGGCCTGGGACGCGCGACGGCTCCGGCCGAGGACGCCGGCCCGGTGCGTGCGCGGCTGGACCTGCGGCGGGCGCTGCGCGGACTGGCCCGCGACCGCAGCGTCGTGCAGGTCGTCCTGGACGACGGAGCGGCGTACGTCGGCACCGTGGACGGCGTGGGTGCCGACCACGTCGAGCTGGCCGAGCACGCCGCCGACCAGCCGCGCCGGGCGGCAGCCGTGCGAGGGGTGCGCGCGATCGCCCTGCCGGCGGTGGCGGTCGTGCGGACGCTGGCACCCGGGCTGGACTGACCGGCCGGTTGCGGCCGGGGGGATCCGAGCCGGGCCGGGCGCGGTGCGGGGTCCGGACTCCGCCCGGGCGCGGTGCGGGGTCCGGACTCCGCCCGGGCGCCGTGCGGGCGCCGTGCGAGCTCAGCCCCGGCGGCGCCCTCCCGGGCTGGTCGACGCGTCGTCCTGCTCGGCCTGCTCCTCGGCGGTGGACTCCGCGGGCACGGTGCCGGCGCGCGCCTCGGCGTACTTCTGCGCGATGAAGCGCTCGAGCTCCTCGTTCTCGACCCGCCACTGGCCGCGGCCGCCGATCTGGATGGCGATCAGTTCCTTGCGGCGCACCAGCGCGTAGGCCTGCGACCACGAGACGTTGAGGATCTCGGCGACGTCGTCGAGGGTCAGGAACCGCGGTGTGGGCATCAGGTCTCCGTCCGGTCCCGGACAGTCTGGCAGCCCCGTCCGGGTGGCATGCGCGCCGTCCACAGCCCCGAACGTGTGGACAGCGCCTGCGCGCAGCGGCGCACCTGTCCCATCATTCCCGTCCGACCGTGGGCCCACCCGGGCCGTCCACGGCTCCCGCGCAGATGGAGGACCGCCGGCTGTGAGCGCCACGCGCACCGTGCCGACCGCCCCGGGGGCGACCACCCCGGGCACCGCCGCCCCCGTGCCGGGGGCGGCACCGCGACGGGTCCGGCCGCCGCGCTGGCTCGACCTCCGGCTGGTGCTCGGCGTCCTGCTGGTGCTCGGCTCGGTCCTGCTCGGCGCCCGCGTGGTCGCCGCCGCCGACGCGACGGTGCCGGTGTGGTCGGCCGCGGGCGACCTCGCGGCCGGGACGGTGCTGACCGCCGGTGACCTCGTGGCCGTCGACGTCCGGTTGGACGACATCGCCGGCGCCTACCTCGCGACGAGCACGCGACCGGAGGGCCGGACCCTCGCCCGTGCTGTGCGCAGCGGGGAGCTGCTGCCCCGGACGGCGCTGGAGGAGCCGGCCGAGCTGGTGCAGCTGGCGCTGCCGGTGCAGGCCGGCTACGTGCCACCGGGGCTGGACCGCGGACAGGTCGTCGACGTCTACGCCGTCGCCGACCCCGCGGCCGGTGCCACCGGGGCCGGTGACGGGAGCGTGACCCTCGTCGTGGCGGCGGCCCCGGTGCAGGCGATCTCGGGCCGTGCTGAGGGGGTGCTGTCGACGGCCACGACCACCGTGCAGGTCGTCGTCTCGGTGCCGGCCGACCAGGCACCGGCGGTGCTCGGGGCGATCGGTGGCCGCCCACTGGTGGTCGTCGTGCACGGTTCGGTGGACGGCGCCGGCGTGGTGGCGTCGGGCCCGACGACCGCCGCGCCCCCCGCGTCCACGCCCTCGACCTCGGCGTCCGCGCCGTCGACCGCTGCGCCCTCGGCCCCTGCGGCGACCCCGCCGGCCGCCGCACCGGCCGGGTCCGCGCCACCCCCGGCCGGAGCCGCCGGGCCGACCCCCGGCGCGGCTGTGCCGTCGGTCGAGCCCTCGGCCGTCCCGCCGTCCCGGCCGGGCACCGAGGCGCGCAGCGTCCCGGCGGCCGGGACCCCCTGATGGCGCTGCAGGTCTTCACCGCCGTCACCGGTGCCGGGTGGGAGTCCGCGCTGGTGGGTGCCCTCGACCGGACCGACCACGGCATCACCGTCGTCCGCCGGTGCGTGGACGTCTCCGAGCTGCTGGCCGCCGCGGCCACCGGGACCGCGCAGGCCGCGCTCCTGTCGGCCGACCTGCGCCGGCTCGACGGGGACGCCGTCGCCCGGCTGGCGGCAGCCGGCGTGGCCGTCGTGGGACTGGTCGACCCGGGCGACGAGCGCGCCACCGACCGGCTCCACGGCCTGGGGATCGGCCGGGTCCTGCCGGCCGACGCCGAGCCCGAGGCCATCGCCCGGGCACTGCGCGAGGCGGTGGCCGGTGGCCCGCCCGCCGGCCGGGACATCGCCGACCCGCGGGCGGCGCTGCCCGCGCCCGGGCTGCCGGAGCCGGCGCCGGAACGGTCGGCCGGCCGCGGCCGCGTGATCGCGGTCTGGGGGCCGACCGGAGCACCCGGCCGCACCACCGTCGCCGTGGGGCTCGCCGACGAGGCCGCCCGGCTGGACGTGTCGACCCTGCTGGTCGACGCCGACGTCTACGGCGGCGTGGTGGCCCAGGTGCTCGGCCTGCTCGACGAGTCGCCCGGGCTGGCCGGTGCGGCGCGGCAGGCAGCCGCCGGGACCCTCGACGAGGCAGCGCTCGGCCGGCTGGCCTGGGCGGTGCGCCCGCGGCTGGGCGTCCTCACCGGGCTGGCGCGCGCGGACCGCTGGCCCGAGCTGCGGCCGCACGCCGTCGCCGCCGTCCTGGAGGAGGTGCGCCGCAGCGCCGAGCTCACCGTGGTCGACTGCGCCTTCAGCCTGGAGGAGGACGAGGAGCTGTCCTTCGACACCGCGGCGCCCCGGCGCAACGGCGTGACGCTCACCGTCCTGGAGGCCGCGGACACCGTGCTGTGCGTCAGCGGGGCGGACCCCGTGGCGCTGCAGCGCAGCATCCGGGCCCTCGGCGAGCTGCGCGACGTGCTGCCCGGTGTCGAACCGGTGGTGGTCGTCAACCAGGTGCGGCGTGGACCGGTGCCCGGCGACCCCCGCCGCGAGATCGGCGGTGCTCTGGCGCGCTTCGCCGGCCGCGAGGTGGGCTTCTTCCTGCCCGCCGATCGACGCGCCACGGACGCGGCCCTGGCCGATGGGCGCACGTTGGCCGAGGTCGCGCCGTCCTCTCCGCTGCGCACGGAGCTGCGGGCGATGGCCGCCGCGCTCACCGGCGTGCCGGTGCCGGCGGCGTCCGGCCGGGGACGTCCCCGACTGCGCCGACGCGCCGGATGAGGCGACGGGGGCCACTCCACGCGGGGCTGTCGGTCCGGCGGTGCCGCGCCGTAGCGTGAGCACACCGACCGGGAGGAGACCGAAGGTGGAGCGCCTGACCACCCTGGACGCGTCGTTCCTCTACCTCGAGAAGCCGGACAACCCGATGCACGTGGCCGGCGTCCTCGTGCTCGAGCCGCCGGCGGGCGGCCTGGACGCGATCGCCGCTCTGATCGAGGCCCGGCTCCCGCTGGTACCGCGCTACCGGCAGCGGGTCCTCGAGGTGCTGGGGCACCTGGCCAACCCGGTGTGGGCCGACGACCCGGACTTCGACATCGAGTACCACGTCCGCCGGTCCGCGGTACCCCGGCCGGGGACGCAGGCCCAGCTGCTCGACCTCGTCTCCCGGGTGGTCGCCCGCCCGCTGGACCGGGGGCGGCCGCTGTGGGAGGTGTACCTCGTGGAGGGCCTGGCCGAGGGCCGGGTCGCGGTCGTCACGAAGACGCACCCGGCGCTGGTCGACGGACTGGGCACCGTCGACATCGGCCAGGTCCTGCTCGACGACTCACCCGACGCGACGGTCCCCGCACCCGGCCCGTGGCGACCCCGCCGGCTGCCCGGCGCGCTGCAGCTGGTGGGCGAGGCCATGGCGGAGTACGCGGCGCGCCCGACGGCGGGCGTCGAGACCGCGCGGCGCGCCCTCACCGACGCGCGGGCCACCGGCGCGTGGTTGGCCGGCGCCGCGCAGGGTGCCGCGCGCGCGGCGCGGTCGGCCCTGTTCCCGGCTCCGCACACGCCCCTCGACGCGACGCACGGCAGCCAGCGTCGTGTGGCGGTCGCACGGGCCGACCTCGACGACGTCAAGCGGGTCCGCAAGGCGTACGGCGGGACGGTCAACGACGTGCTGCTGACCGTGGTGACCGGAGCACTGCGGGACTGGCTGCTCTCGCGGGGCCAGGCGGTCGTCGGGTCCACCTCGGTGCGGGCGCTGGTGCCGGTGTCGGTGCAGGACGACGAGGAGGAGGCCCCGGGCACCCGGGTGTCGAGCTACCTGGTCGACCTCCCCGTCGGCGAGCCCAACCCGCGCGTGCGCCTGACCCGGCTGAGCTTCGCCATGCGCGGCGTGAGCCAGCACGGCCGGTCGGTCGGCGCGGACGCGCTCATCGCGCTCACCGGCTTCGCCCCGCCCACGCTGCACGCCCTCGGCGCCCGGGCGGCGCGCGGCCTGTCCCGCCGGATGGCCAACCTGGTGGTCACCAACGTGCCGGGGCCGCAGCTGCCCCTGTACGCCGCCGGCTCCCGGATGCTCGAGGTCTTCCCCGTGGTCCCGCTCGCCCCGGGGCAGGGGCTGTCAGTGGGCATCACCAGCTACGACGGTCGGGTCTTCTTCGGCCTGAACGCCGACCGCGACGGCGTCGGGGACGTCGACGTGCTCGCCGACCTCATCGAGCAGGAGCTCGCCGTCCTGGTCGAGACCGCGGGCTGACCCGCGGCCCGCGGGGCCGTATCCGCGCCGGGATACCGTCGTGCGTCCCCTCGGCGCGAAGGAGCCAGCCCGGTGCGTGTGTACCTGCCCGCCACGACCAACGTCCTGCGGACGCTCGTGGACGAGGGGCGCCTGACCGGGCCGCTCACGGCCTTCGCGGTCACTCCGGGCCTGCGCGAGTTCTACGCCCTCAGTGACGCCGGGGCCGACGAGGAGGAACTCGAGTACGCCGCCCTCCTCGCGGCCGCGCGGGCCAGCCTCCGGCTGGTCGACGTCGACCCCTCCGCCGCCCGCCGCCGGGTCGTGCTGGCCGCCGACGTCCCCGACTCCGCGGTCGCCGAGGTCGAGGACCCGGACGCCGACCGCGGTGCCGTCCGCATCACCGGCGACATCGCCCTGGCCGAGGTCGCCAGCGCGCACGTCGACGGCGCGGAGGCCGAGGACGACGTCCGGGCGGCGGTCGACGTCGTGCTCGAGGCCGACCTCGGCAGCGAGGACGCCCAGTTCGTCGTCGACCAGGCCGAGGGTCACGAGCTCGCCTGGTACGCCACCCAGGAGATCGGGACGCTGCTCGAGCTGCTGTGATCCCGGGGCGGGCGGCCGGTCACCACGCTGCACCGCAGGCTCCGCTGCCCACCGCGGCCGGGACCCGGTCCAGCGGCGGGTCGCGACGGGCGACCTGCACCCGCTCGGCCGCACCCGCCACCACCAGCCAGCCCGAGCCGGGCCGGGCGGGCACCGGTGTGCGGGGGAGCCGGATGCCCAGCAGGTCGGCGTCCCCGGGTCCCGGCGACAGCAGCAGGCCGCTGCGTCGCCGCCGCAGCGCGGGCACCGGGCCCCGGTAGGCCGCTGACAGCTCGGCCGCCGTCCCGGCCACGAGGAGGACGACGTCCGGCACGGCCTCGGCCGCGGTGAGCGCGCCGAACACGGCGGAGTCCGCCAGGTCGGCGGGGTCGTCGACCACCACGGCGCCGGGGGTGCCGCGCAGCCCGGCGATCCACTCCTGCCAGCCGGCGAGGTCCGTGGCGTCCAGCCGGGACAGGGCGGGGGTGCTCCCCGCGGACGCGCGGTCCGGGTCCCGGACGACCTGCAGGACCGCGGCCCCCGCGGCGGCGAGGTGGCGCGTCGCGCACGCCAGCGCCGTGGTCCGTCCGCTGCCGGGCGGCCCGGTGACGAGCAGGCCGCCGGTGCGGGCGAGGTCGACGGTCAGGACGCCGCCGTCGTCACCGCCGGGCCCGACCGGCAGCAGCAGCGGGTGCGCGCCCTCGGTCGGTCCCGGCAGCGGCAGCACGGGGGCGGTCGGCAGCTCGGGGATCGACAGCGGGCCCCCGTGGCGGGGTGGGTCGGGCCAGGTGCTGGGCAGCTCACGGGGCAGGACGAGCTGGCACTCCCGGGCCTCCTCCCCGACCAGCGCCCGACCGGGTGGCCGGTGTCCGGGCACGTCGCGGGCCGGGATGCCGGCGACGGCGTAGTCGGCGCGGTCGGGCAGCGGCAGGACCAGCCGGGTGCCGACGGCGTTGGCCAGCCGACCGCCCGGGACGGCGCGATCAGCGGTGAGCAGGCACGTCAGCCCGGCCGCCCCGCCGTTCCGGACCAGGCGAAGCAGCGCCGCCGACCCCCGGCCGGGATCCGACTCGTCGAGCTGCGTCATGACCGACTCCACACCGTCGACGAGCAGCAGCAGGTGCGGGCGAGGCCCACCGGGCGGTGCCGCGCGCCGTGCGGCGACCTCCTGCGCCAGCCGGTCCAGCAGCCGCACGGTCCGCAGGGCGTCGTCCCCACCGACCGCGGTGCCGGTGTGCGGGAGGCCGGTTCCCGCCGCGGCCAGCCCGCCGCCGCCGTGGTCGAGCACGTGCAGGTGCAGCCGGTCGGGGCCGAGTGCGGTGACCGCCTCGGCGAGCGCGGCCCGCAGGAACGTCGTCCGCCCGCTGCGCGGACCGCCGACCGCGAGCCAGCCGCCGGCTCGGTCCAGGTCCAGCTCCAGCGGCTCCTGTGTCTGCGCGTCCGGACGGTCGAGCAGTCCCAGCCGCAGCCGGGGGCTCGTACCGTCCCCCGCGAGGTCCCGCAGGTCCACGGCGGTCAGGTGGTCGGGCAGCGCGGGACGCCACGGCCGGTGCGGCCGCAGCAGGCCCGTCTCGACGGCCCGGCGCGCCAGCTCTGCGGTGAGCCGGGCCAGGTCGCTGGACCCGGCCGGCACCTCCTCCGCCACCGGGACGACGGGGACCGGCCAGCCCCACGGGGTCACCCGCGGTCCGGCGACCCGGACACCGTGCGACCCGCCGCTGACCCGTGCCGCCTGGAACGGCACGGGCGCGCCGCCACCGGTCCGCAGGTAACCGCGGCCGGGGACGTCGACCGGCAGGACGGCGGCGTGTGCCGAGCCGAGCAGGTCGCGGGACTCGGCCTCGTCGGTCGTCCGCAGGCAGATGCGCAGCGTGCAGTTGGCCCGGATCTCCGGGGAGACGACGCCGCCGGGACGCTGGGTCGCCAGTACCAGGTGCACGCCGAGCGAGCGCCCCCGCTGCGCGATGCCGACGAGGCCGGACAGGAAGGCGGGCAGGTCCTCGGCCAACCCGGCGAACTCGTCCACGACGATCACCAGGCGGGCCAGCTCGACCGCCTCGGGCAGGGCCGCCAGGTCGGGGACGCCGTGAGCGGCGAGGAGTGCCTCGCGGCGGGTGAGCTCGGCGGTGAGCGACCGCAGCGCCCGGGCGGTCGTCGCGCCGTCGAGGTCGGTCAGCAGCCCCACGGTGTGCGGGAGCTCGGCCGCCTCGGCGAACGCCGCTCCGCCCTTGTAGTCGACGAGCAGGAACGAGCACCGGTCCGGCGGGTGGGCCAGGGCCAGGCCGGCGATCAGCGCCCGCAGCAGCTCGGACTTGCCCGAACCCGTGGTCCCGGCCACCAGCGCGTGCGGCCCGTGCCGGCACAGGTCGACCGACAGGTCCCCGGTCGCGGTGCGGCCCAGCGTCGCGACCAGCGAGTCGCGCGCCCGCGACCACCCGCCGACCGCGGCGGCCGCCAGGTCCAGCAGCCGGACCTGCCGGGGGAGCGCGGCGTCGGGGGCGGCGGGGGCGAGCACGGCCAGGTCGTGCGCCAGCTGTGCGGCCACCCGCCGCGGCAGCCGGTCGACGGCCCCCACCGGCTGCTCGCCCGCACTGGACCGGAGCAGGGTCGCCCGCTCACCGGTCTCACCGCCGAGCAGCAGGACCGCGTCCCCGAGCCCGGGGAGGTCCGCTGCCGAGGAGCCGCAGCCGAGGACGACGACCCGGACGGCGTGCGCGCTGCGCAGCGCGGCCAGCACGCGGGGCCCGACCGGCCGGTCGACCAGCACGACGACCCAGCCGCGGGCACCCTCCTCACCGCCCGCCCGCCGGGATCCGAGGGCGGTGAGCCACCGGAGGGTGTCCTCGTCGGGGTCGTCGGCCGGGGGAGCGGTGCGGACGTGCACCGACCCCGCGGCGAGGTGCGGCAGCCACCGCAGCCAGGCCCAGTCGGCCAGCCGGTCGGGTGTGGTGAGCAGGGCCAGCTCCACCTCGCCGGGCGCGTGCAGCGCCGCCAGCTGGGCCAGGACGCCGGCGAGGACGCCCACCGCCGGCTCGCGCGGACCGGCGACGCCGAGCCCCCCGGTGGCGGCCAGTTCGACGACGACGGGCAGCCGGTCCGACCGCTCCCGGCCACGGGAGCCGTCGGGGTCCACCCGCACCACGCGGGACTCCCCGGGGCCGGTGCCGATCCGCACGGCCAGCGCGTCGGCGTCCCCCCGGCACCGCTGCCAGAGGTCGGTGGACCGGCGGCGGGCCGCAGTGGCGAGGGCGGCCAGGTCCGGGGAGGCGGCCTCGGCCGCGCGCTCGTCGGCGCGGAGCGCGGCCGCCAGCCGCTCCTCCGCCTCGGCGAGCCCCGCGGCGTGGGCCGCCCGGGCACGCCGCGTCGTGCGCCGGCCCGACCACCGGTCGGAGAGCCACGTGCCCACCGCCACCACCGGACCGAGCAGGGCGAAGAAGAGGAAGTGCGCAGCGTCGAGCGCCCAGGCGAGGGCCACGCCACCGACCGCCGGGAGGGCCACGGCCACCCACGCCAGCCGCCGGGGCGGTGCGGGGACGGGCGCGGCCGGGAGCGCGATCTCGACGTCCTCGCGCGGCTGGTGCAGGCGCGGGTGCGGACGCAGCAGCAGCCGTCCACCAGCTCCGGGCCGGACGGCGGCGCGGGCGCTGCCCGGTCCCGTCGTCCGCAGCGTGCTCGACCCCAGCCGGAGCGGTGCCCCGGACGGCCACGGCCGCGGCTGTGCGTCGATGGGCGCCCCGTCGAGCCGGCTGCCGTTGCTGGAGCCGAGGTCGCGGACGGTGAGGTCCCCGGCGCCGACCTCGACGAGCACGTGCCGGCGGGAGACGGCGGGGTCGGTCAGCCGGACGGTGGCGTCACTGCCGCGGCCGACGACGTGCCGGCCGCGGTCCAGGGGCAGCGTCGCCCCGGCATCCGGGCCGCCGACCACGTGCAGTTCCAGGGCGCTGGACCCCACCGCGGCGCCCGGGCGGGGGCCGGGGCGGCCGAGGCCCAGGAGTGCCCCGTGCAGCAGGGCCGGGTCGGTGAGCAGGAGGTCGGGAGCCAGCCGGGTGCTGCCCGACCAGAGCTCTGCGGACGGCAGGCGCAGCGCGGCGGCCAGCGGGGGCAGGATCGCGCCGAGCCGCTCGTCGTCGCAGGCGCAGACCGCCACGTCGAGGGCGCCGCTGGACCTGACGAGGGTCCAGCAGCGGGTGGTGGGGGAGCGGGCGGGCACCTCTCGACCCTGGCCCCGCGCTCCGCCGCTCGGGGCCCGCCCACGGATCTGTGGACGGCGGGCGGGCTGTGGACGACCGGGGTGGGCGGGAGAGGCCCGGCACCTACCGTCCGCCCCGACCGGGAGGGACCCGGACCACGAGGAGGACACGTGAAGGTCGAGATCACCACCCTGGAGTCGCTGGCCGGGCAGTGCCGCGCCGAGGCCGCCGAGACCACCGCCCGGCACACCACCCTGTCGAGCAGCGTGGACGCCTCGGTGCTCGAGGGGTGGACCGACAGCCAGGCCGCGGCCCGGTTCACCGAGCTCTACGAGCAGTGGCGGCTCAGCGCGCAGGGGGTCAGCGACGCGCTCACCGGCATGGGCGGTCTGCTCAGCAGCGTGGCGGCGTCCTACCAGCAGCACGAAGCGGACATGGCGGCCCGCATCGGTGCGCTGATCTGATCGGCCCCGGATCCGGCACAGCCCGCGTGCCCGCTCAGCCCGGGGGTGCGGCCCCGGCCGGGGAGACCCCGGCCGGGCGCCCGTCGCCGGTCCGGGCGCGCAGCCGACGGGTGGCGTCGGGCAGCCGCTCCCACGGCAGGACCGACAGGATGGCCACGCAGTGCGGCAGGAAGATGATCGCCACGCTGGCGTAGACGGCCAGGTGGAAGCCGAGCAGGAAGACCACCAGCGCGATCCGCGCGCGAGCCGACCAGACCAGCAGCATGAGCGGTGCGGCGAACTCCAGCACCAGCATCGCCCACTGGGCACCCACCAGCAGGCCGGGCGTCTCGAGGGTCCAGTCCGACAGCACGGTGCCGCGCCGCACCATGGCCCGGGCCAGCGTGGAACCGGTGGCCCAGTCCCAGCCGCCGAAGCGCATCTTGGCCCAGGCGGCCAGGAAGTAGGTGAGCATGACGGTGACGAAGACCGCCGCCATGGCCCAGCCGGCCGCCTCCGAGGAGCGCTTGTCGCGCCACCTCACGCGCCCGATGGTGGGCAGCACCGCCAGCGCGACGAGGTAGGCGATCCGGTCGTGGTCCACCTTCCCGTAGCTCATCGCGATGACCATCCACTCGAAGTAGAGGAGGAACACCGCGGTGCCCAGCAGGCGGGGCGCCCGGCCGGTCGCCGCCACCAGGGCGGTCCCGACGAGGGCCCACTGCACGACGAACACGACCGCCGGGGTGGGCGTCGGCAGGGGCAGCAGCCGGCCGATGGTCAGGGGCGCGTACCACTCGGTGGGGACGTCGGCGTGCGCCCGCACCCAGGCCGTGGTCAGGAAGACGTCGACCGGCACGAACAGGTAGGCGATGGTCCGGAACACGGCGACGCGCGCCAGCGGGACGGGCCGGAACCACCAGTACGACCACGCGCGGCGGCCCGAGACGGACGGCGCAGCGGGGGAGGCGGTCGTGCTCACGGGGTGCCCTCCTGGCCGGTCGCCACGACGTGGTCGACCAGCACGCTCTCGGTGACCTCGCCGGTGCGCCGGCCGCCGTCGAGCGCGTGCCGCCGCTGCACCACCCGCACCGCCACCAGCGGCTCGGCGTCGGGGTGGCGGTCGGCGTAGGACTCGGCGAGCAGACCCAGCAACTGCGGCTCCTCGACGAGGCGGGGCAGCTGCCCCTCGAACTCGGCCCGGCGCAGCCCCACCTCGCCGCCGGAGAGCCGCACCTCGTCGCCGTCGGCGGTCACGCCCACCACGCTGGTGGAGACCACCGGGCGGTCGGGGTCGGCGCGGGTCGAGTACATCCGGAACGGGCCGAACGGGAACTCGGAGTCGTTGCCCCACAGCGTGCCGCCGAGCAGCAGCGCGAGCACGACGGCGGTGGCGGCGAGCCGGACCCGGCGGCCGGTGGGCGAGAGCGTCAGGACACCGGGCTCCCCGGTGTCCTGAACGGGGGGAGCCGGTACCACGGGCGCATCGTAGGATCGGCGGCCGTCCAGATGGGCCACCGACGCGTGGTGGGCAGCTGGCCCGCCGGGCGTGGTGGGTCCGTGTCCGGCGACCGCCCGGTGCCCCGATGTCAGCGTCGGCACCGCGGAGGCAGCACGTGCAGTTCGGTCGGTACTACGAGGAGTTCGAGGTCGGTGCGGTCTACAAGCACTGGCCGGGCAAGACCGTCACCGAGTACGACGACCACCTGTTCTGCCTCATCACGATGAACCACCACCCGCTGCACCTGGACAGCCACTACGCGGCGGAGACCACCGACTTCGGCAGGAACGTCGTCGTCGGCAACTACGTCTACTCGCTGCTGCTCGGCATGAGCGTCCCCGACGTGTCGGGCAAGGCCATCGCCAACCTGGAGATCGAGTCGCTGCGGCACGTGGCGCCGACCTTCCACGGCGACACCATCTACGGCGAGACGACGGTGCTCGACAAGACCGAGTCGCGGTCCAAGGACGACCGCGGCGTCGTCCACGTCGAGACCATCGGCTACAAGCAGGACGGCACCGTGGTCTGCGTCTTCCGGCGCAAGGTCATGGTGCCCAAGCGCTCCTACGGCGAGTCCCGCGGCGGCGAGCAGCCCGGCCGCCCGGAGCCCGGGCCGCGCAGCTGACCGGCGGGCGTGCTGCCGGGCCGGCTCAGGACGGCAGCACGCCCCAGCCGCGCAGCGTCTCCAGCAGCCGCGGCGTGCAGGTCAGCCGCTCGAGGTCGGCCGCGTCGGCGAAGGTGACGTCGTCCGCGTCGTCGCCGGCCACCGGGACGGCCGCCGGGTCCAGCAGCGTGCAGGCCAGGTCCACCACGTCGTAGACGACACCGTGGCCCGGGATCCGCACGCGGCCCACCTCGGCACCGGCCCGCACCGCCAGGCCGGTCTCCTCGCGCACCTCGCGCTCGACCGCCGCGGCCACCGACTCCCCGGCCTCGACCCGGCCGCCGGGCACCGACCACAGCCCGCGGCTGGGCTCGTGACCTCGTCGGACGAGCAGCAGCCGGCCGCGCGCGTCGAGCACCACCGCACCGACGCAGGCGACCACGGGCAGGGCGGCGTCGGCGGCGGGCGGCACGCCCCGAACGGTACGCACGCACCCGGCAGCGGCCAGCGCTTGACGAACCCGTCCGGTCACAGGACGGTGATGCCCGATGACTGCGACCACGGTCTGTCCCCGCTGCGGCGAACGCGTGGTCGTCCGCCCCGGGAACTCGGCTCAGGCCTGGTGCCACGTGCACGGTGCGGTGACGCCGCTGCACCACACGCTGCTGGTGGCGCACGACGCCATCGCCGCGGTGACCGCCGACGCCCGGGTGCCCGCGTGGGTGCCCGACCCGATGCCACCGGGCTGGACGGTCACCGGCCTGGCGTGGGGCGGGGAGCCCGGGGCGCGCGCGATCGTCGTCGACTGCGCCGGACCGGCGCCGCTCGGCGGCTCGGCCGAGCTGGTGCTCGTCGCCGAGGAGCCGGGCACCGGCGTCGGCTGCGGGTACGCCGGGCTGCCCGGCCTCGACCCCGGGGACGTCATCGCCGGCCCCTCGTCGGCCGACGTCGAGGCCGCCGGGCAGCGCGCGCCGCTGTGGGCGGTGCCGACCTCCGACGACCGCGCCGCCTTCGTCGGGGAGGCCTACGGCGTCTGGTTGTGGCTGGTCATGTGGCCGATGTCGGCCGCGTGGCTGCTCGCCGAGCGGCTGACGCTGCTCGACCTGCGCGAGCGGCTCTACCCCGACCTGCCGCTCGGCCCGCCCAGCGAGCACCTCCTGCCCGGACCGTGACGGACCGGACCGACCGCATCCCCGGCGGCGTGTCCCCGGGTGGGGGTCCTGCGGCGTGTGTTACGCATGGGGCTCGCCGTGCGGGCGCCCCCGTCCGCGCGTCCGTCCGACAGCCACGCGGAGGTGACGGTGAAGAAGGTCCTCACCTGGCTGGCGCTCGCCTTCATCGTCTTCTACGTCATCTCAGCGCCCGAGAGCTCCGCCGACTTCGTCCGCACCGCCGGCCACGCGCTCGGCGACGCGGCGTCCTCGCTGGCCGAGTTCTTCGAGTCCCTCGCCTAGGCCGGCGTGGTCGGCCCGGCGACACCTCCCGACGGCCGCCGGCCGCGGTGGAGCAAGGACGCCGACAAGTACCTGCTCCCGCATGAGTTGCCGCCCGTCATCGCCACCCGCCGGCACTGGGCGGGGCTCGCCGTCCCCGTGGCCAAGGCCGCCCCGGCGCTGGTCGCCGGCCTCTGGCTGATGCTGCTCGACCCGGACGAGCGGCTGCCGACCACCGCCGGCTTCCTCGTGCTCGTCGGCGCGCTGGTGTACCTCGCGCTGCGGGTCGGCGAGTGGTGGATGCGGCACTTCATCGTCACCAATCGCCGGGTGCTGCTGACCAGCGGGATCATCGTCCGGACCGTGGCCCTGCTGCCGCTGCGCCGCATCACCGACCTGACGTACAAGGAGACGCTGTTCGGCCAGCTGCTCGGCTACGGCACGTTCCGCTTCGAGTCGGCCGGCCAGCAGCAGGCGCTCTCGGAGATCACCTACCTGCCGCGGGCCGACGTGCTCTACCGCGACGTGAGCGACCTGCTGTTCGGCGGCAACGGCGCCGACAAGGGGGACGACGAGGGCGACGCCGAACCGTCGCCGCGGCAACCCCGCCGGCCGTCGCCCCCGTCGTCGGACCACCCCGCGCGGGGCGCCCCCATCGACGAGAGGCGGGACACCCAGCCGATCCCGCCGCTGCCGCCGCGGCGTCCCCGCTCGCCGCGGGTGGCCGGCCGCAGGATGCGGCAGGCTGGGCGCTGATGCGGATCGACCTGCACACCCACTCGTCGGTGTCCGACGGCACCGACAGTCCCGCCGAGCTGCTCGCCGCGGCGCGGGGCGCGGGCCTGGACGTCGTCGCGCTCACCGACCACGACACCACCGCCGGCTGGGCCGAGGCGGAGCGGACCCGCCCCGAGGGGCTGACCGTCGTCCCGGGGATGGAGCTGTCCTGCCGCTGGTTCCCGGCGCAGGCGCCGCCCATCAGCGTGCACCTGCTCGCCTACCTGTTCGACCCCGAGCACCCAGGCCTGGCCGCGGAGCGGGCACGGCTGCGCGAGGAGCGGCTCGGGCGCGGGGAGCGGATCGTCGCCGGGCTCGCCGAGGCCGGGCACCCGGTGGTCTGGGACGAGATCGTCGAGCGCGCCGGCGGCGGGGTGGTGGGGCGGCCGCACGTGGCCCGCGCCCTGGTGGAGGCCGGCGTCGTCGACTCGGTCGACCAGGCCTTCGCCACGCTGCTGCACCACCGCAGCCCCTTCTACGTCGCCAAGGCCGACACCGACGTGCTCGCCGGCATCGCGCTCGTGCGCGCGGCCGGCGGGGTGCCGGTGTTCGCGCACGGCCTGGCCACCCGGCGCGGCCGGGTGGTCGGCGACGAGGCGATCGCGGCGATGGCCGAGGCCGGGCTGCTCGGCCTGGAGGTCGACCACCCCGACCACGACCCGGACGAGCGCGCCCACATGCGGGGGCTGGCCGGCGAGCTCGGGTTGCTGGTCACTGGCTCCAGCGACTACCACGGCAGCAACAAGACGACGCCGATCGCCGTCTGCACCACCGCGCCGGACCAGTACGAGGCGCTGCTGGCCGCCGGGACGGGCGCCGTGCCGTTCCCCGGGACCGGCGGCACCGCCGGTTAGCGTGACCGGCGTGGGAGGCGCACAGCTGGAGATGCCGGGCATGCCGCGGCGGCTGTTCCCGGCGACGCCGAGCAAGCTGGCCACCTTCAGCGACTGCCCGCGCCGGTACCGGCACGCCTACGTCGACCGGCCCACCCCGGCCAAGGGCCCGGCGTGGGCGCACAACAGCGTCGGCTCGGCCGTGCACGCCGCGCTGCGCTCGTGGTGGGAGCTGCCGCTGCCCAAGCGCACGCCGGCCGCGGCCCGCCAGCTGCTGTACGGGGTCTGGTCGACCGCGGGCTTCCGCGACGCCGAGCAGTCCGACCGGTGGCGCGCCCGGGCCGCGGGTTGGCTCACCGACTACGTGGGCGGCCTCGACCCCGCCGACGAGCCGGTCGGCACCGAACGGCAGGTGGCCGCCACCACCGAGCGGCTGGCGCTGTCCGGCCGGGTCGACCGGATCGACCAGCGGGGCGACGAGCTGGTCGTCGTCGACTACAAGACCGGGCGTTCGGTCTGCACCGACGACGAGGCCCGCGGGTCACCCGCGCTGGCCGCGTACGTGCTCGGCGTGCGTCGCACCCTGCGCCGGCCGTGCAGCCGGGTCGAGCTGCACCACCTGCCGTCGGGCACGGTGGCCGCCTTCGAGCACACCGACCGGTCGCTGGCCAACCACGTCCGCCGAGCGGAGGACGTCGCCGCCGACATCACCGCGGCGACCGCGGCCGTCGACGACGGGGAGGACCCGGACGCCGCGTTCCCCGCGGTCCCCGGCCGGCAGTGCGGCTGGTGCGACTTCCGGCCCAGCTGCGCGGTCGGCCGGGCGGCCACCCCGTCGCGGGAGACGTGGAGCTTCCTCGCCGAGGAGGTCGTGCAGGCGCCTCCGGCCTGACCCCGCATCCGGCCCCGCTGCAGGGTCCCGCCGCGAGCTCGCGAGCGGTGGGGGGCAGCGGGGCCCTCCAGGGGAGGACGGGGTCCTGCTTCAGGCGATGAGTGGTGCGGCGGACGCGACGCGCTCCCGGGCCGCCCGCGCGATGGGTGACTCCCGCACCTGTGCCGGCACCGCCAGCGCCGCGCGGCGGAACGCCCGCACGGCGGCGGTCGCGGCGGTGTCGGTCAGGCCGTAGCCCGGCAGTCCGTACAACCGGCGTGCCCACCGGGGCAGCGTCGCGGCCCCCATGGCCGCCAGGGTGCTCCACGCGGGCCGTGCGGGGGTCAGCAGCTGCACCCACCCGGGCATCGGGGGCACCAGGACGAAGAGCGAGGCGTCCCGCGCCGCCGGGGTGACCGTCAGCTGGGGGCGGGTGCGCTGCAGGTAGGCGTCGAGCTCGGCCACGCTGGCCGGCACGTCGTCGGCCTCGCAGCCGATGAGCACCGCGGCGGTCACCTGCTCGGCGACGTAGCGGTCGGCGTCCCCGTCGGTCAGCGGCACCCCGGCGCGGCGGGCGACCGACAGCAGCGAGTCGACCTCGCAGCAGTGCACCCACAGCAGCAGGTCGGGGTCGTCGACGGCGTAGCGGCGGCCGGTGGTCTCCTCGACCGCCGTGTTGCCGCGGTGCATGCCGCGCACCCGGCGCACCGAGCGCAGCGCGTCCCGGCGGGTGCCGAAGGTCAGCGTGGCCACGTACTCGGCCGTGCGGGTCAGCCGCGCCCACGGATCGTCGGTGAAGGCGGTGGAGAAGCGGGCGACGCCGTCCATCGCCACCGGGTGCAGGGCCTGCAGCAGCAGCGCCCGGATGCCGCCGACGGAGAAGGCCGGGTCGGCGTGGATGCGCCAGCTGACGCTGTCGGGGCCGAAGAAGCCGAGCAGGTCCTCCTCGGCGGTGAAGTCGCGGATCGACGGCGTCCGGTTCACCGCAGCGCCCCGGCGTCCTCGGCGGAGCGGCCGGCAGCGGGGACCGAGGCCCAGAACTCCAGCAGGACCTCCACCGTGCGGGCCGGGTTCTCGATGGCGGGGGAGTGGATCGCGCCCGGGATGACCTCGTGCCGGGCGCCGAGCCGGCGCGCCATGTCCTCCTGGGCGGCCGGTGTCCACGCGTCGTCCGCCACCCCGTGCGCCACCAGCACCGGGACGCCGGTGGCCGCGAGCTCGGCGACCCGGTCGGGCTCGGTGGTCATCGCGTCGGCCATCCCGCGCAGGCTCGCGGCGCTGGTGGCGAGGAACCGCCGGGCCAGGAACTCGCGGGTCCGCGCAGGCACCAGCTGCGCCCTCGGGTCGGTCATGGCCAGCTGCTCGAGCGTCTCGTGCACCAGCGGCACGCCCCCGGCGTCCAGCAGCGGGATCAGGTGCTCGAGCAGCTCCGCCCGGGCGCCGCCCAACCGCGACGGACCGGAGCCGAGCAGGGTGAGGCTGCTGAACGCCGCGGGCTCGGCCAGGACGGCGGCCCGGCCGACCAGCCCGCCGAAGGAGTGCCCGAGCAGGTGCAGCGTGCCGACGCCCTCGGCGCGCAGCTGCCGGGCGACGGCGACCAGGTCCTGGCCCAGCTCGGCGACCGAGTAGCGGGCCGGGTCGTCGGGGCCGGGGGACTCGAACTGGCCGCGCTGGTCGAGCGCGACGACCCGGTGGCCGGCGGCGCACAGCGGACGCAGCAGCGGCGCGAAGTCCTCCTTGCTCCCGGTGAAGCCCGGGACCAGCAGGACGGTGCCGCGCTCGCCGTCGCTCCCCGTGTCCAGTGCCGTCAGCGGACCCGCGCCGCCGTCGAACGTGCGGTGCCGGGCGTCGTGGTCGGCGAGCTGGCGGAGGTCGTCGGGGGCGATCGAGAGAGGAGCGCGGTCGTCCGGGCCGCCGGGCATCACCATGCCCCCAGTCAACCTCGGCGGCGGCCCCCCTGCAGTCGACCCGCCGCGAGCCTGTGAGTGGTGGGGGGCAGGGGGCCCCTGTCTCAGCGGTAGGCGAGGACGCGGTCGGGCAGCTGGTGGACGACGACCGGGCCGGCCACGGTGAGCAGCCCGCCGGCCGGCAGCGGTGGGGTGCCGACGCGCTGCAGCTCCTCGCCGGTCACGAGGTCGCGGAGGACGACGGCGTCGCCCTCGGGCACCGGCACCGACGTCCCCGCGGCGAGCAGCGCCCGGTCGACGGTGCCGACGGGCAGGCCGGTGGCCGGGGTGCGCCAGGACACCGCGCCGGTGGCCTGGTCGACGACGGTGAGCGTGCCGTCGGCCCACACGAGCGCGCTGGTGCCGACCGCGGCCACGAGCACCTCGCCGGCGGCCGGATCGTCGACGGACCTGGCGAGGGGTGCGCCCAGCGGGGCGCCGTCGGCACCGGCGAGCAGCTGCACGCCGTCGTCCCCGCTGACGACGACCGCCTGCTGGACGCCGGCCAGCGCCGTCCCCTCGGCGGTGTCGCGGGTCCACTGCGGGCTGCCGTCGTAGCCGTCGAGCAGACGCACCCGCGTCGACCCGCCGCACTGCTCGAGGACGGCGACGCCGGCCCCGCCGACGTCGCCGTCGGCGAACGTGCAGCCCTCCTCCGGGGCGGCTCGCCAGCGGATGCTGTCGCCGACCGGGTCGAGGGTGAGCACGCCGGTCGGGCTGGTGGCCAGCACGATGCCCTCGGTGCTGGTGAGCACCGCGTCGGGGCGCAGGTCGAGGTTGCGGGTCCAGAGCCGGACGCCGGTGTCGACCGACAGCGCGACCGCCTCGTCGCAGCGGTCCTCGGTCCCGGAGACGGCGACGATGCGGCCGCCGACGAGGGTCCAGTCGCAGAGCCGGGCGTTGGCGCGGCTGTAGCGCCAGGCCTCCTCGCCGGTGACCACGTCGAGCGCGCGCACCCCGTGCTCGTCGCCGACGACGACGCGACCGCCGTCCACGGTCGCCCGGGTCGCGCCGCCGGACGCCGTGGTCGGCGCCGTCCAGGCCGGGGAGACGGCACCGGCCGGCGTCCCGGTGGGGACGTCGGCCGGTGCTGCGGTGGTGCTGTCGGTGGCCGCCGCGTCCGAGCCCCGCCAGAGCAGGGCGGCGACGACCACCAGCGCGAGGGTGGCCGCCGTCCACACCCACACCCGCAGTGGCGGGCGGTTCGGCCACCTCCAGGGGCCCGCCTCGAGCTCGCGAGGGGTGGGGAGGAGGTGGTCCTTCATCTAGGCGGCGGGTTCGGCCGAGCTGCGACCGGAGCCGCCGCGGCGACGCCGACGGCGCTTGCGGGCCGGGGCCTCGCCGGACGCGGCGCCCTCACCGGAGGGCGCCTCGACGGGCGCGTCGGTCGCGGCGGCGGCACCGGTCGCGGCCGCACCGCCACCCCGCGTGCGCCGGCGCGGACGGCTCTTGCGGGCCGCGGCCGGCTCCTCGCCGTCCGACCGGGCCGGCCCGTGGCCGCCGCCGGAGCGGGTCCGCTTGCCGGTCTCGCCGAGGTCCTCGAGGGTCTCGGCGTCCAGGCCCTCACGGGTGCGCTGCGCGCGGGGGAGCCGGCCGGTCGCACCCTCGGGCACGTCCAGGTCGGCGTAGACCCACGGCGAGGTCGAGTAGGTCTCCGGCGGGTCGGTGAACTCCAGGTCCAGCGCCTTGTTGATCAGCTGCCACCGCGGGATGTCGTCCCAGTCGACGAGCGTGACCGCGACGCCGCTGCTGCCGGCGCGGCCGGTGCGGCCGATCCGGTGCACGTAGGTCTTCTCGTCCTCGGGGCACTGGTAGTTCACGACGTGGCTGACGCCGGTGACGTCGATGCCGCGGGCGGCGACGTCGGTGGCGACCAGGACGTCGACCTTGCCGCTGCGGAAGGCGCGCAGCGCCTGCTCGCGGGCACCCTGGCCGAGGTCGCCGTGCACGGCCGCCGCGGCGAACCCGCGCTCGACCAGCTCGTCGGCGACCTTCTGCGCGGTGCGCTTGGTGCGGCAGAAGACCATCGCCAGGCCGCGGTCGCGGGCCTGCAGCACCCGGGCGAGCAGCTCGGGCTTGTCCAGGTTGTGCGCCCGGTAGATGAACTGGGTGGTCTGCGGGACCGTCGACCCCTCGTCGTTGCCGTGCGCCCGGATGTGCGTCGGCTGGGTCATGAACGACCGCGACAGCGTCACGATCGGGCCGGGCATCGTCGCGGAGAACAGCATCGTCTGCCGCTTCTCCGGGACCATCGCGAGGATCCGCTCGATGTCGGGCAGGAAGCCCAGGTCGAGCATCTCGTCGGCCTCGTCGAGGACCAGCACGCGCACCTTGCCCAGGATCAGGTGGCCCTGCTGCGCCAGGTCCAGCAGCCGGCCGGGGGTGCCGACGACGACGTCGACGCCGCTCTGCAGCGCCTGCACCTGCGGCTCGAAGGCCCGGCCGCCGTAGATGGCCTGCACGCGGACGCCGCGCTTGGCGCCGGCGGTGGTCAGGTCGCGGGCGACCTGCACGCACAGCTCACGGGTGGGGACGACGACCAGCGCCTGCGGCACGCCGTCGCCGCCCTCGGCGGCCGGGACGACCCGCTGCAGCAGCGGGACGCCGAAGCCGAGGGTCTTGCCGGTGCCGGTCCGCGCCTGGCCGATCAGGTCGTTGCCGGCCAGGGCCAGCGGGAGGGTGAGCTCCTGGATGGCGAAGGTCCGGGTGATGCCGACCTCGGCCAGCGCCGCGACGACGTCGGGGTGGACGTCGAAGTCGCTGAACAGCGGGGCGTCGTCGGCCACGGGGGCGCCGCCGAGCTCCTCGACGGCCTGCTCGAGCTGCTCGGGCGCGGGGGCGCCGGTCTCGGCGTGCTCGATCTCGGGGGTGGTGGGGGTGTTCTCGGTGGAGGTCAGTGCTCTCGCCTCTGGTCTGCTGGGGGCCGGCTCCGGGGCGCGCTCGCGCCGCTCCGCAGCTGTCCCGGTCGGGTGTCGCGGGATCAGTTCCAGCGCCGACGCGGCCAGCAGAAACCGGACCGCACCTCGATGTCGGCCCGGGAGGAGACCCCTCGGGGTGTCGTCTCCAGCGGTCGTCAGCGCACAGATACACAGCGAACCGGAGGGCTCGCCGATTCCCAGTCTACCGTGCGCGGCGGTTAGCCTCCCTCCGCCGCGCTGTCCGGACCCCCGTGCCACCCGTCCGGGGCAGTCGCCGACCGTCCCACCGACCCCGGGAGCTGCCAGTGGACACCGTCGACAAGCAGGCCGTCATCGACCTGCTGGGCGTGTTGTCCTACGCCGAGCTGACCGCGTTCGACCGGCTGGCCGAGGACGCCCGGCTGGCGCCCACCCTGGACGGCCGGGCCGCGCTGGCGCAGATGGCCGCCGCGGAGATCGACCACCACTGCCGGCTGACCGCGCGCCTCACCGAGCTCGGCGCCGAGCCGACCGCGGCGATGAGCCCGTTCGTCCCCGCGCTCGACGCCTTCCACGAGAGCACGCGGCCGCGCACCTGGCTGGAGGGCCTGGTCAAGGCCTACGTCGGTGACGGCCTGGCCTCGGAGTTCTACCGGGAGATCGCCGGCTTCCTGCCCGACCCCGACCGCGGGCTGATCCTCGACGTCCTCGCTGACACCGGGCACGCCGACTTCGCCGTCCGTGAGGTGCGGGCGGCCATCGCCACCGACCGCACGCTCTCCGGCCGGCTGGCCCTGTGGGGACGGCGGCTGGTGGGCGAGGCCATGCGGCAGGCACAGGCGGTCATCGCCGAGCGCGACCAGCTCGCCGAGCTGATCCTGGAGGGCACCGGCGACCTGTCCGGCATCGGCCGGCTGGTCGAGCGCATCACCACCGCGCACACCGAGCGGATGAAGACCCTCGGTCTCAACCCCTGACACGACGACGGGGCGCCCCGCTGGTGCGGAGGCGCCCCGTCGGGACGTGCGGACCGTCAGGCCCCGGCGATGAAGCCCACGCGTCGCTGGTCGGCCTGCGCGATCTCGACGTAGGCGATGCGGTCGACGGGCACGAGCACCCGACGTCCGCGCTCGTCGACCAGGGTCAGCAGGCCGTCCTTGGTCGCGCCGGACATGGCCTTCGCCACCTCGGTCGCGATCTCGTCGGGGGACTGGGGGCTGTCGATGACCAGCTCCCGGGGGGAGTGTTGGACACCGATCTTGACTTCCACGGGGGATGCCTCCTCAGAGTTGCGCGGCTGTTCCCCACGCTAGTGCAGCCGGAGAACCGCCGACCTGCGGTGCAGGTGCGCCGTCAGCGAACGAGGCCCCGCTGCAGGGTCCCGCCGCGAGCTCGCGAGTAAGGGGGCAGCGGGGTCCCTTCTTCAGCGCGGTGTGCCTTCGCCGCCCTCGACCCGCGGGAAGCCGGAGATGCCGCGCCAGGCCAGCGCCGTCAGCAGGGCCACCGCCTCGTCGCGGGAGACGGTGCCCTTGCGGGGCAGCCACCAGCGGGCGCTGGTCTCGGACAACCCGGTCAGGCCCGAGGCCAGCAGCAGGGCCCGCTCCCGGTCGAGGCCGGTGTCGGCGGCGATGACCTCGCCGATGGCCTCCACGCACGCGCGGTGCCCGCGGTCGGCGAGCTCGCGGACGTCGTCGTCGTTGTTGAGGTCGGACTCGAAGACCAGCCGGAAGGCGGCGCCGTCGGCGTTGATGAAGTCGAAGTAGGCACCGACGGCCCCGTTGACGCGGGTGCGGTTGTCGTCGGTGCCCTCCATCGCCTCGCGCACGCGGTCGGTGAGCAGGGTGACCTGCTGTTCCAGCAGCGCCAGGTACAGCTCACGCTTGCCCGGGAAGTGCTGGTAGAGCACCGGCTTGCTGACCCCGGCCCGGTCGGCGATCTCGTCCATCGCCGCGGCGTGGAAGCCGTTGGCGACGAACACCTCCTGCGCAGCCTGCAGCAGCTGCGCCCGGCGGGCGCCCCGCGGCAGGCGGGACGAGCGGCGGACGGGCGCGGGAGCTGGGCGGGATGGGTGCATGGCGGGCAGATGTTACCGACCGGTCACCCGCTCGCGCGCCGTCGTGGGCCCTGACCTACCGTCGGCCGGGTGCCCGAGGGTCCCGCAACCCCCATCGCCCCGGAGCGGCGCCCGGCCCGGCTGTCGACGGCCGCGCTGCCCGGCACCGACGCCGTCCCGCCGCCGTGGCCCGGGGAGCAGGTCGCCGTCCGCGGGGGAGAGGTCTTCGTCCGGCGGACGCCGTGGACCGGCCCGGTGGACGGCCCCCGCGAGGGTGCGCCGCGGGAGCGGGCGCTCTACGTGCACGGGCTGGGGGGCGCCTCGACGAACTGGACCGACCTGGCCGCGCTGCTCGCCGTCCGCTTCGACGGCTGGGCCCTCGACCTGCCCGGCTTCGGTCGCTCGCGGCCGCCGGCGCGCACCTCCTACTCGGTGCGGGGGCACGTGGCGGCGGTCGTCGACGTCCTGGAGCGGATCGTCGCCGAGCCGGGGGAGGCCGCCGGCCGGCCGGTGCACCTGCTGGGCAACTCCCTCGGCGGCCTGGTCTCGGTGCTCGTCGCCGCCGGCCGCCCCGACCTGGTGGCCACCCTGACGCTCGTGTCGCCGGCGATGCCGGTCTACCGCGTGCCCGGCGCCTTCAACCGCACCCTGCTGCTGCTCCTGCTGCCGGGCATCCCCGCGCTGGCCGAGCGCCGGCTCTCCGGCGTGACGCCCGAGCAGCAGGTCCGGGGCATGGTGCAGGTGTGCTTCGGTGACCCGCGCCGGGTGCCGAGGGTGCGGCTGGAGCAGGCGCTGGAGGAGATGCGCGAGCGCGCCGGGCAGCCGTGGGCGACGCAGGCGCTGACCCGCAGCATGCGCGGCCTGATCACCTCCTACCTGCGGGTGGGCCCGCGCAACGCCTGGCGGCTGGTGCGGTCGCTGCGCCCGCCGACCCTGGTCGTCTGGGGCGACCGCGACCGGCTCGTCGACCCGGCGCTCGCACCGCGGCTGGCCGACGCCGTCCCCGACGCGCGGCTGCTGGTCCTCGAGGGGGTCGGGCACGTCGCCATGCTCGAGGCGCCCGAGCCGACGGCGCGGGCGGTGCTGGGGCTGGCCGAGGACGCCGCCGAGGCGGTCCTGGAGCGCGGCGACGCGGCCCGGGCCTCCTGACCCACCTGCGTACACGCCGTTCCCGCGCGGTCTCCGCCGGGACCGCCGGGGCGTGAGAGTCTGCTGAGGTGAGTCCCGCGGACGCCTCCCCCGGCCGCGGACCGAACGGGCGCACGCGACCGGCCCCGGACGCCGGCCCGCCCGGTCGTCCTGCGCGTGCCGAGGAACCCGCGCGCGGGCTGCCGCGCGTGCCCCCGCCCGCGGCCCGTCGCGCCCAGCCGCACGAGTCCCCGCGGTCCGCCGACACCAACCCGGTCCTGACCCGGTCGGGGTCCGCGAGCCGCACCGACCGTCCGCAGGGCCGTCGTCCCGCGGCGACCGGTACCGCGCCGGGTCAGGGACCGGGCGCGCCGCGCACCGGCGGGACCCGCGTCGTCGTGCGCGACCGCGCCCGGTCGGGACCCCCGAGCGGCGGAGGCGGCCGGTTCCGCCGCTTCGTGACCCGCTGGGGATGGCGGGCCTACGCCATCCCGCTGCTCGCCCTCGCCACCGTGGTCACCCTCGTCGACCTGGTGCTCGGCGACACCGGCACGAGCGGGTCGGCCACCGCCGCGCCGGAGCCGTCGGTCGCCGCCGTGGCCCCCGGCACCGTCGAGCCCACGGCGACGCCGACGGTGACGCCCACGGCGCCGGTCGAGGTCGACGCCGCACCGACCGAGGCGCCGGAGACCGCCGCGGGAGCCCCCGGCTTCGTCCAGCGGGGCGCGGGCACCGTGACCGTCGTCCCCGGCACCTCCCAGGTCCACGGCACCGGGCCGCTGCAGCGCTTCGTCGTCGAGGTCGAGGACGGCATCGAGGTGGACGGGCCCTCGTTCGCCGCCGCGGTCGAGGAGACGCTGGGCGACCCGCGCTCCTGGGGCAACGGCGGGCGGATGTCGTTCCAGCGGGTGGGCGAGGCCGAGGCCGCGGCCGGGGACTTCGCGTTCAAGGTGACCCTGATCAGCCCCGGCAACATGGAGCGGTACTGCCCGGGCGTGGGCACCGGCGGCTACACCTCCTGCCGGTACGGCGACCGCGCCGTCATCAACCTGGCCCGCTGGGCGACCGCCGTCCCCGACTACCAGGGCGACATCCCCACCTACCGGCACTACGTGGTCAACCACGAGGTGGGCCACGCTCTCGGCAACGGCCACCAGCAGTGCCCCGGTCCCGACCAGCCGGCCCCCGTCATGCAGCAGCAGACCCTCGGGCTCGAGGGCTGCGCCAAGAACGCCTGGCCGTACCCCTGACACGGTCGGGCCACCGGCGGCACCGCCACGGGTGCGCGTCCGCGCGCCCGTCCCCGGGTAGGGGGCGGGCATGGACGCGATCTCGTTGGGCAAGGCCGGTCTGCAGGGGTGGCGCGCGAAGCTGGCCGACGCGGTGGCCGACCCGGTCGCCCGGAACTCCGGTCTCACCGCCGACCAGGTGAGGGCAGCGGTCGGCGCTGCCTTCTTCGTGCTCTCGGTCGTCTACGTGGGCCAGACGCTCAAGCGGCTGGCCGCCGGGAGCTGAGGTCCGGGCGTCTCGTCCCGTCCTCCTGCTGCGACGAGCGCCTCCGCGCACTGGTCGGCCGCGGTCGGTCGTCCGACAGCCCGCCCTGCCGTGGGAATCGTCCTGCGTGCCAGGCTGTTGACCCGACGAACGCCGGCCTGCGCTGGGCCGCTGTCGAGTACTGAGGAGCAGCTCGTGTCCCTGCCACCCCTGGTGGAGCCCGCCGAGGACCTGACGATCGACGAGGTCCGCCGGTACAGCCGTCACCTGATCATCCCCGACGTCGGGATGGATGGGCAGAAGCGGCTGAAGAACGCCAAGGTGCTCGCCGTCGGCGCCGGCGGCCTCGGCTCGCCCGTGCTGATGTACCTGGCCGCGGCCGGTGTCGGCACGCTGGGCATCGTCGAGTTCGACGTCGTCGACGAGTCGAACCTGCAGCGCCAGATCATCCACGGCAAGTCCGACGTCGGCCGGTCCAAGGCCGAGAGCGCGCGCGACTCCATCAAGGAGATCAACCCCTACGTCGACGTCCGCCTGCACGAGACGCGGCTGGACAGCGACAACGTGATGGAGATCTTCGGCCAGTACGACCTCATCGTCGACGGCACCGACAACTTCGCCACGCGCTACCTGGTCAACGACGCCTGCGTGCTGCTGGGCAAGCCGTACGTGTGGGGTTCCATCTACCGGTTCGACGGCCAGGTCTCGGTCTTCTGGAACGAGCACGGCCCGAACTACCGCGACCTGTACCCGGTGCCGCCGCCCCCCGGCATGGTGCCCAGCTGCGCCGAGGGCGGCGTGCTCGGCGTCCTGTGCGCGACCATCGGCGCCATCCAGGCCACCGAGGCGGTCAAGCTGATCACCGGCATCGGCGAGACGCTGCTCGGCCGGCTGATGGTCTACGACGCCCTGGAGATGACCTTCCGCACCATCAAGGTGCGCAAGGACCCGGAGGCCGAGCCGATCACCGGGCTCATCGACTACGAGACCTTCTGCGGGGTCGTCTCCGACGAGGCCCAGCAGGCCGCCGCGGGCTCGACGATCACCGTCGACGAGCTCAAGGACATGATGGACGCCGGCAAGGACTTCGAGCTCATCGACGTCCGGGAGCCCAACGAGTACGAGATCGTGTCGATCCCCGGCGCGAAGCTCATCCCCAAGGACGAGATCCTCTCCGGCCGGGCGCTGTCGCAGCTGCCGCAGGACAAGCCGATCGTGCTGCACTGCAAGACCGGCGTCCGCTCGGCCGAGGTGCTCGCCGCGGTCAAGAACGCGGGCTTCTCCGACGCCGTCCACGTGCAGGGTGGCGTGACGGCCTGGGCCACGCGCATCGACAAGACGCTGCCCACCTACTGAGCGGGAGGACCACCCTCCCCCCGGCCGCCCTGCAGGGTCCCGCAGCGGTGGGGGTGGGGTGGTCCTCGCCCCGGTCCGCTCCCGTTCGGGGGCGGACCGGGCCGTCGCGCTGTCTACTGATCGCATGGCCGACTTCGCCCCCACCGAGCTGCTCGCGCTGTTCCAGCGCGCACAGGCTGCGTTCACCGACCGCGTCGACGCGGTGAAACCGGAGCAGTGGGACGACGAGGCGCTGCCCGGCTGGACCGTCGCCGACCTCGTCGCGCACCTGGTGACCGAGGCGCTCTGGGCGCCGCCGCTGCTGGCCGGCGAGCCGTACACCGACGGCCGCTTCCCCGACGACACCAGCGACCTGCTCGGCGACGACCCCCTGACCGGCTGGGAGTCCGCCGCCGACGGCGCGCTGGCCGCCTTCGCGCAGGACCGCGCGTTGCTGCACACCGTGCACCTGGAGCGCGGCCCCACCTCGGCGGCCGAGTACATCGAGGAGCTGACCGCCGACCTCACGGTGCACTCCTGGGACCTCGCCCGCGCCACCGACGGCGACACCGAGCTGGACCCGGCGCTGGTCACCGCGGCCCTGGTGGTCGCCGACCGGCTCCCCGCCGACGGCGTGCCCGGCCTGTTCGACCCGCCGCTGGACGTGCCGCGGACCGCCTCACCGCAGGTTCGGCTGTTGGGCAGGTACGGCCGCCGGGGCTGACCCCCGTCGGTACGACAGGGGTGGACGACGACCCGCGGCCCCGTACCCGCGGCAGCGGCGGGCCGCTCTCCCCGGGTGCCTCGTCGCTGGACGTCGACGAGGCGGTGTTCGACGCCGTCGAGCGCATCCCGCCGGGGCGGGTGAGCACCTACGGCGCGATCGGCCGGCTGGTCGGCGTCGGGCCGCGGCGGGTCGCCCGCGCGCTGTCCCGGGGCGGGGCAGCGGTGCCCTGGCACCGGGTGGTCCGCGCCGACGGCTCGGCCGCCGAGCCGGTCCGGGTCGAGCAGCTGGCCCTGCTCGCCGCCGAGGGGGTGCCGGTGCGCTCCGGCCGGGTCGACCTGGCCGCGGTCGGCTGGCCCTGAGTGCGGTCGGTCGGCAGTGGGTGCCTCCGGTGAGGCGGTGGCGTCCGGCTCGGTGCACGCGGCGACCGTCGCCCGGAGGCGGACCCGGGAACGGTCCCGGTCACAGCCGCAGCCCCTGAGGACCTCGGGCGTCCGGCGGCCGCCCACCCGGTCGACGTGCCCCGCGCAGGTCACTCCCGTCGTCGGCGGGCGGGGTCCGCTGGGGGCCGCCGCCAGAAGGACGCGGGGAACTCGTCGACCTGCTGCGCGGATCGGTCCAGGTCGGCGGCCTGGGCACGGAGCGCCTGGAACACCGGGTCGCCGCCGTCGGCGAGCCGACGGGTCACCTCCGCGTTCCGCCGGGCGCGCGTGGCCACGGCTGCCCGCAGCGCGGCGCGGTCGTCGTCGTACCCGTAGGCGTCGAGCACCAGGTGCAGGCGCCGGTGCCGCTCCTCCACCGAGCGGGACGCGACCGGCCACGCGGATCCCGGGGCGAGCAGGGGCACCCACATCAGGGCCGAGTACGCCAGGTCGAACTCCCGCGTGGACGGCCCCGCGACGTCCCAGTCCACGAAGCCGACCAGCCGTCCCCGCCGCCAGACCGCGTTGTACTGCGCGGCGTCGTGGTGCCCGATGACCAGACCCGGTCGCCAGCGCTGACCGGCGAACCACACCGCGTCCTCCGGGGGCACGAAGTCGGCCGTGGCGTCGTGCAGCCGCCGCAACCAGGAGCCGACCTGCGTCAGGGCCTCGTCCGAGGAGGTCCACTCCGGCCAGGGGTGCGCGCCTGCGACCGTCTCGCCCTCCAGGTAGGTGAGCACCTCGCGTCCCTGGTCGTCGAAGCCGAGCACCCGGGGCGCCTCCGTGAAGCCCACCCGCTCCAGGTGCCGCAGCACCGCGTGCACCGTGGTCGTCCACCGGCGGACCGGGCGGTGCACCGCGTTCCCGATGCGGACGACCCCCGGCGTGGTCCTGCCCCCGGCGAGCGGCTCCCCACCGGTTCCGCCGCCCGCCGATGCAGCGTCCTGGACCGTCATCAGCCCCGCCCTCCGCTGGTCCCCGGGCGGACAGACTGTCGAGACCGCGTCCTGACCGCCATCGCATTTCGGCGCAGCGCCCGGCACCGACGCCAGGGGACTCCACGGTCGCTGCGCGGCGCTGCGGGCCGCGCCGTGTGACCCGATCCATCCGGAGATCGTCGGCCGCTCGTGGTGTCATCGGGATGTGGCACTGCGGGGGGACGAGTCAGCGCCGGTCTACCGCCTCGTGCAGCCGGCCGTGGCGTCGGTGCGACGGCCCCTGCTCGACCCCACCCAGCAGGCCGTCGTCGACCACGCGGGCGGCCCGCTGCTGGTGCTCGCCGGCCCGGGCACCGGCAAGACGACGACGATCGTCGAGGCGGTCGCCGCGCGGATCGACCGCGGCGTCGACCCCGAGCAGATCCTCGTCCTGACCTTCAGCCGCCGGGCCGCCGCCGAGGTGCGCGACCGCGTCACCGCGCGGGTGGCGCGCACCATCCGTGAGCCGCTGGCCCGCACCTTCCACTCCTACGCCTACGGCGTGCTGCGACGGGCGGCGCTGCTGCGCGGGGAGGCGCCCCCGCGGCTGCTCACCGCCGCCGAGCAGGACGCCGTCGTCGCCGAGCTGCTGCGCGGTGACCTGGCCGGGGAGGGCGCGGTGCGCTGGCCGGAGTCCCTGCTCCCGGCGCTGACCACCGCCGGCTTCCGCGGCGAGCTGCGGGACCTGCTGCTCCGGGCCACCGAGCGCGGGGTCGACCCCGAGCTGCTGGCCGCGTGGAGCCGCGAGACCGGCAACGAGGCGTGGCTGCACGCCGCGGCCTTCCAGGAGCAGTACGAGGCGGTCACCGCCTTCTCCACCGCCGGCGGCGGTGACGCGTCGGGCTACGACCCCGCCGAGCTGGTCCGGGCCGCGATCGCCGAGCTCGAGGACGACCCGGAGCTGTTGCGCGCCGAGCGGGAGCGGGCCCGCTGGCTGTTCGTCGACGAGTACCAGGACACCGACCCCGCACAGGTGGAGCTGCTGCAGCTGCTCGCCGGCGGCGGGGGCGACCTGGTCGTCGTCGGTGACCCCGACCAGGCCGTCTACGCCTTCCGGGGCGCCGAGCCGCGCGGCATCGTCGAGTTCCCGGACCGGTTCCGCACCGTCACCGGCCGGCCCGCACCGCGGCTGTCGCTGGGCGTGTGCCGGCGCTCGGGCCCGGCGCTGCTGGCGGTGAGCCGGCGGGTCGCCGAGGCGCTGCCCGGCCCGTGGGAGCACCGCCGGCTGGCCGCGGTCGAGGGCGCCGAGGAGGGCGTCGCCGAGGTGCACGTCTTCGGCTCGGCGGCGGTCGAGGCCGCCTACGTCGCCGACACCCTGCGCCGCGCGCACCTGGTCGACGGCGTCCCGTGGTCGGAGATGGCCGTCGTCGTCCGCGCCGCGCTGGCCATCGGGCCGCTGCGGCGGGCGCTCACCTCCGCCGGCGTCCCGGTCGAGGTCGGCACCGACGACCTGCCGCTGGCCGCCCAGCCGGCCGTCGCGCCGCTCCTGGCCGCGCTCGGCGCGCTGCTGCCGCAGCCGGGCGCCGAGCCGGGCACGCCGGCCCTCGACGAGCCCGGCGCCGAGGCGCTGCTGACCTCTGCGCTGGGCGGCGCGACCGTGCTGGACCTGCGCCGGCTGCGCCGGGCGGTGCGGATCGCGCAGGCCCGGCGCGGGGTCGACGCCGACGAGCGGGGCGCGCCGCTGGCCACCGCGCTCACCGACGAGGCGCTGCTCGAGGAGCTGCCCGAGGCCGTCGCCCGCCCCGCGCGCCGGGTCGCGGACGTGCTGGCCGCCGGCCGGGTGGCGCTGGCCCGCGACGGCTCCGCGGAGGACGTGCTCTGGGCGATGTGGCAGCGCAGCGGCCTGGCCGGCCGGTGGGCGCGGGCCAGCGCCGCCGGCGGGGCGGCCGGAGCGGTCGCCGACCGGGACCTGGACGCCGTCGTCGCGCTGTTCGACGCCGCGGCGGGTTTCGTCGACCGGCTGCCCTCGGCCACCGTCGGCGCGTTCGTCGAGCACCTGTCGGCACAGGAGCTGCCCGGGGTCACCGGCGCGGGCCGGGAGTCGGCGACCGACGCCGTCCGGCTGCTCACCGCGCACGCGTCCAAGGGCCTGGAGTGGGACGTCGTCTGCGTGGCCGGCGTGCAGGAGGGCGTCTGGCCCGACCTCCGCGACCGCGGCACGCTGCTGGGCACCGAGCTGCTGGTCGAGCGGGTGGCGGGCATCGACGGCGCCGTGCTCGACCGGCGCGTGCAGATGCTGGCCGAGGAGCGGCGGCTGTTCTACGTCGCCTGCACCCGGGCCCGCCGCCGGCTGCTGGTCACCGCCGTCGAGGGTGCGCTGGACGGTCCCGACGCCGGCGCCACCGCCTCCCGGTTCCTCGACCTCGTCGTCGCCCCGCCCGACGAGGGCCGGCCGCTGACGCCGCTGCCGCGCTCGCTCACGCTGCCGGCGCTGGTCGCCGAGCTGCGGCGGGCGGTGAGCGACCCGCAGACCGAGCCGGCCCGCCGGTCGGCCGCCGCCGCGGTGCTGCGCCGGCTGGTCGACGAGAACGTGCCCGGCGCCTCCCCGGCCGACTGGTGGGGGCTGGCGCCGCTGTCCGACGACGCCCCGCTGGTGCCCGACGGCGAGGCGGTGCGGGTGCGCCCGTCGGCGATCGAGACCTTCCAGCGCTGCCCGCTGAAGTGGGTGCTCGGCGCGGTCGGCGCCGAGGCCTCGCCGGACGCCACCCGCACCGTCGGCTCGGCGGTGCACGCCGTCGCGCAGCAGGTGGCCGAGGGGCTGCCCGCCGCCGAAGCGCCCGCCGCGCTGGCCGAGGAGCTCGACCAGCTCGACCTCGGGCCGGGCTGGGCCGACCAGCGGCAGCGGACCGCCGCCCGCGACATGCTCGACCGGTTCCTGCGCTGGCACGCCGCCAACGGCCGCGAGCTGGTGGCTGCCGAGGCCGACTTCGACGTCACCGTGGGGCGGGCCCGCATCCGCGGCCAGGTCGACCGGCTCGAGCGCGACGGCGCCGGCCGGCTGGTCGTCGTCGACCTCAAGACCGGCCGCACCGCCGCGCGCGACATCGACACCCACGGGCAGCTGGCCGCCTACCAGGTGGCCGTCGCCGCCGGCGCGTTCGGCCCGCACGGCGACGCCCCCGGCGGGGCGGCGCTGCTGCAGGTGGGCTCCGGCACCAGGGCCAAGGAGCAAGCACAGGAGCCGCTGCCCGCCGACGTCCCGGTGGGGGAGACCTGGGCCGGGGAGCTGGTGGCGCAGGTCGGCGACGGCATGGGCGCGGCCACCTTCGAGGTGCGCACCGGCAGCCACTGCTCCCGGTGCCCGGCCCGGCGCAGCTGCCCGCTGCACGAGCGCGGCCGGCAGGTCACCTCGTGAGTCCTCGCGGCACGCGGCCCCGTTCAGGGTTCCCTCGCGAGCTTGCGAGTGGAGGGGGGAACGGGGTCCTTCAACAGCTCTCCTTCGACGACGCCCTGTTCGGTGCCGCACCCGAACCGGTCCAGGAGCGCCGGCTGCTCACCCCCGCCGAGGTCGCCGCGCGGTGCGGGCTGTCCTACGCACCCTCCGACGAGCAGGCGCGGGTGGTGTCGGCGCCGGCCGACCGGCCGCTGGTCGTCGTGGCCGGGGCCGGGTCGGGCAAGACCGAGACGATGGCCGCCCGCGTCTGCTGGCTGGTGGCCAACGAGCTGGTCGCCCCCGACGCGATCCTCGGGCTGACCTTCACCCGCAAGGCGGCCAGCGAACTCAACGAGCGCATCCGGATCCGGCTGGGCGCGCTGGCGCGGCACCCGGAGACCGATCCGGACCTCAGGGAGCGGCTGGCCGTCGCGATGCCGACGGTGTCGACCTACCACGGCTACGCCGCCTCGCTGGTCAGCGAGCACGGGCTGCGGATCGGCGTGGAGCCCGGCGCCGGTGTGCTCGGACCGGCCATGTGCTGGGGGCAGGCGTCCTCCGTCGTCTCCGGCTGGACCGGCGACATGGACGACGTCCAGCTGAGCCCGCTGACCACCGTCGAGGACGTGCTGGCGCTGGCCGGCGAGCTCGGGGAGCACGACGTCTCCGCCGACCGGCTGCGCGCGTGGACCGCGCAGCTGGAGCGGCAGATCGCCGGCTACCCCGACGCGAAGGGCAAGCGCGGCCCGTACAAGCCGGTGCTGGACATGCTGGCCCGCCAGCGCGCCCGCGTGGCGCTGCTGCCGCTGGTCGAGGCGTTCGAGGCGCGCAAGCGGGCCGCCGGGGCGATCGACCACTCCGACCAGGTGGCGCTGGCCGCGCGGGTCGCGGTCAGCGCGCCCGAGGTGGGCCGTCGCGAGCGCGCCCGCTGGCGGATCGTGCTGCTCGACGAGTACCAGGACACCAGCGTCGGTCAGCTGCGGATGCTGGAGGCGCTGTTCGGCCGCACCACCGGGCACGCGGTGCTCGCCGTCGGCGACCCGAGGCAGTCGATCTACGGCTGGCGCGGCGCGTCGGCGGGGACGATCGAGCGCTTCGACCGCACCTTCCCCGGCGTCCGCGGCCGGGCGGCGCAGCGGCTCACCCTGGCCACCAGCTGGCGCAACGACGGCGCGGTGCTCGCCGTCGCCAACGACGTCGCCGGGCTGCTGCCGGCGCCCGAGGTGCCGCTGCCCGACCTCGCGCCGGCCCCCACCGCCGGGCACGGGCTGGTCACCGCCGGCCTGTACGCGACCGTGGCCGAGGAGACCGAGGCGCTGGCCGACCGGCTGGCCGCCTGCTGGCGCGGCCAGGACCCGGCGCTGCCGCCGCGTGCCGACGGCCGCCCCCCGACGACGGCGGTGCTGGTGCGCACCCGCAAGCAGCTGCCCGGCATCGCCGCCGCGCTGCGCTCCCGCGGCCTGCCGGTGACCGTCGTCGGTCTGGGCGGGCTGCTGGAGGTGCCCGAGGTCTCCGACGTGGTCGCGACGCTGACCGTGCTCGTCGACCCGACCGCCGGCGACGCGATGGGCCGGCTGCTCACCGGCGCCCGCTGGCGGATCGGTCCCCGCGACCTCGCCGCGCTCGAGTCCCGCGCCCGCGCGCTGGTGCACTCCCGTCGTCCCGAACGCGAGGACGACGACGATCCCGCTCCCCGCCCGTCCGAGCGCGGCAGCATCGTCGAGGCGCTCGACGACCTCGGGGACCCGTCGGCCTACTCACCCGCGGCCTTTCGGCGGCTGCGCCGGCTGGGCGCGGAGCTGGCGCACCTGCGCGGCCGGCTGGGGGAGTCGCTGCCCGACCTGGTCGACGACGTCGCGCGGGTGCTGGGCCTGGAGACCGAGCTGGCCAGCGCGCCCGGCGTCAGCCCCGGCGCGGCGCGGGCGCACCTCGACGCGCTGCACGCGGTCGCCGCGGAGTTCACCGAGCTGGCCGAGCTGCCCTCGCTGCCGGCCTTCCTCGGCTACCTGCGCGACGCCGAGGAGCGCGAGCGGGGCCTGGAGCCGGGCGAGGTCGCGGTCGACCCCGAGTCGATCCAGCTGCTCACCGGGCACTCGGCCAAGGGCCTGGAGTGGGACGTCGTCGCCGTGCCGGGCATGACGGCCGACCAGTTCCCGGCCCGCACCGACACCAGCGACTCGTGGGTCAGGGACCCCGGTGCGGTCCCGGTCGACCTGCGCACCACCGACCGCGCGGAGCTGCCGCAGCTGCGCCTGCCGGTGCCCGGCTCCGGCGACCAGGCCGCGGTGCGCGCCGCGCTCGAGGACTACGTCGAGGAGTGGAAGCGCTTCGGCGAGGCCGAGGAGATCCGGCTCGGCTACGTCGCGGTCACCCGCGCCAAGCACCTGCTGCTGTGCTCGGGCAGCTGGTGGCGCGACGGCGTCAAGCCGTGCGGGCCCTCGGTGCTGCTCGACACCGTCCGCCGCGCCTGCACCGCCGGCGCCGGCGCCGTCGTCGCGTGGGCCGAGCGCCCCGAGGCGGGCGCTCCCAACCCGGCGCTGGAGGAGTGGCCGGTCGGCGTGTGGCCGGCCGACCCGCTCTCCCCGCCGCGCCGCCGGGCGCTCACCGCCGCCGCCGAGCTGGTGGCCGGCGCCGCCCCGCACCCGCTGGACGCCGAGGCCGCGCTCGGCACCGGCGACCCGGAGGTGGAGCGGTGGGTGCGCGACGCCGACCTGCTGCTGCGCGAGCGGCGCCGCACCACCTCCCCGACCGTCGACGTGCCGCTGCCCAGCCACCTGTCGGTGTCCGAGCTGGTCGCGCTGCGCCGCGACCCGGCCGAGCTCGCCCGGCGGCTGCGCCGGCCGATGCCCGCCGCGCCGGCACCGCTGGCCCGCCGCGGCACCGCCTTCCACGCCTGGCTGGAGGAGCGCTTCGGCGTCGCCCGGCTGCTCGACCTCGACGAGCTGCCCGGCTCCGGTGACGAGTCCGCCGCCCCCGACGGCGCGCTGGCCGCGCTGCAGGAGGCGTTCCTGGCCAGCTCCTGGGCCGACCGGCAGCCGGTCGAGGTCGAGGTGCCCTTCGAGACGCCCCTGGGCCCGCTGACCCTGCGCGGGCGCATCGACGCGGTCTTCGACGACGGCGACGGAGGTTTCGAGGTCGTCGACTGGAAGACCGGCCCGCCCCCGTCGGGCGCGGCGCTCGCCGCCGCGGCGGTGCAGCTGGCCGCCTACCGGCTGGGCTGGTCCCGGCTGACCGGCGTCCCGGTCGAGCGGGTCAGCGCCGGGTTCCACCACGTCGCCGCCGGCGTCACCGTGCGCCCGGTCGACCTGCTCGACGAGGCCGGCCTGCTCGCCCTGGTCACCGGGCAGGGCGACGACCTCCCCGACGGGCCCCCGGACGACGACCTGCCCCCTCCGCCGGAGGTGGACTGAGCCCTCAGCTGGAGGCGATGCGGTCCAGGATCGCCACGGCCAGCTGGTCCGGGGCCTGCTCGGGGACCCAGTGGGAGATCCCGGCCAGCTCGATGAAGCGGTAGTCGCCGGTGACGTGCTCGGCGCAGCCCTCCGCGGCCCGTCGTCCGATCGCGACGTCGTCGTCGCTCCAGACGTAGGTGGTCGGCACGGTCACGTCGTCGACCGGCGTGGCCGAGCTCATCGCCCGGTACCAGTTGAGCGCGGCGGTCAGCGCGCCCGGCGCCGACAGCACGGCCACGTACTCGTCGACGGCCTCGGCCGGGACGGCGTCCCCGAACATCCGCCGCAGTCGCCGGGCGTCGTCGGCGAGCAGCACCTCCTCGGCCTTGCCCTGCTGCCAGAACAGCCGGATGTAGGCCGAGCGCTCCTTCTGCTCCGGGTCGGAGCGGAAGGCCGTGGTGAACGCCGTGGGGTGCGGCACCGAGACGGCGGTCAGCGAGCGCACCCGGTCCTCGTGCCACGCGGCCAGCGCCCAGGCGACGTTCGCGCCCCAGTCGTGCCCGACGACGTCGGCCACCGGCACGTCCATGGCGGTCATCAGGTCGGCGGTGACCTGCGCCAGGTTGGTCAGCGCGTAGGCGTCGACCTCGGCCGGGCGGGCGCCGGGGGAGTAGCCCAGCTGGTCGACGGCGTAGGTGCGCAGCCCCGCCTCGGTCAGCCGGGGCGTCACCGCGGCCCACGACGCCGACGTCTCCGGGAAGCCGTGGAGCAGCAGCACCGGGCGGCCGTCGTCCGGCCCGTCGGCCCGCACGTCGAAGGTGAGGTCGCCGACGTCCACCCGCAGCAGCTGTCCCGGCATGCTGCCGACGCTACCGTCGGCAGCCGTGAGCAGCCCGGAACGCGACTTCGTCACCGCACACCTCGACGACCTGCACGCCGACCTCGACGCGTGGTTGCGGATCCCGTCGATCTCCGCCGACCCGGCCCACGCGCCCCACGTCGCCGCGAGTGCGGAGTGGCTGGCCGACGCGCTGCGCCGCACCGGTTTCCCGGTCGTGGAGGTGTGGGAGACCGCCGGGGCGCCGGCCGTCTACGCGGAGTGGCCGTCGGTGGACGACGGCGCGCCGGTCGCCCTCGTCTACGGCCACCACGACGTGCAGCCGGTCGATCCGCTGGAGCTGTGGGAGCACCCGCCGTTCGAGCCGACCCGCGTGGAGGGTCCCGACGGCCCGGAGCTGCACGCCCGCGGCGCCATCGACGACAAGGGCAACGTCGCGATGCACCTGCTCGGCATGCGCGCGCACCTGGCCGCCACCGGCCGGGACACCCCGGCGGTGACCGTGAAGGTGCTGGTCGAGGGCGAGGAGGAGTCCGGGTCGCCGTACTTCGCCGCGCTGCTGCGCGAGCGCGCCGACCGGCTGCGCTGCGACGTCGTCGTGGTCAGCGACACCGGGATGGCCGCCCCCGACGTCCCCAGCGCCGTGGTCGCCATGCGCGGGCTGGCCGACGCTGAGATCACCCTGCGCGGGCCGGCCGTCGACCTGCACTCGGGCTCCTTCGGCGGCGGCGTCCCCAACCCGCTGCACGCCATGGCCACCCTCCTGGCGAGCCTGCACGACGAGCACGGGCGGGTCACCCTGCCCGGCTTCTACGACGAGGTCCGGCCGCTGACCGACCGCGAGCGCGAGCTCATGGCCCGCGTGCCCTTCGACGAGGCCGCCTGGCTGGCCGGGCCCGCCGCCTCCCGCGTCGCCACCGGTGAGGAGGGCTTCACCACCCTGGAGCGGATCGGCGCGCGGCCCACCGCGGAGGTCAACGGCATGTGGGGCGGCTACACCGGCCCCGGGCACAAGACGATCATCCCGGCCGAGGCGCACGCCAAGATCACCTTCCGGCTGGTCGCCGACCAGCGCCCCGCCGACCTCGCCGACCAGGTGCGCGGCTGGGTGGCGGCCAACCTGCCCGAGGGCATCCAGGCCGACGTGCACGTCCCGGCCGGCGGCGTCTCGCCCTGCGCCAGCGACCTGGACTCCCCGGCGATGGCCGCCCTGCTCACCGCGATCGGCCAGGCCTTCGACCGCGACCCCGCCGACGTGCTGTTCACCCGCGAGGGCGGCAGCGGACCGGAGGCCGACCTGGTCGACGTCCTCGGCGCCCCGCTGCTCTTCCTCGGCGCCGGGCTGCCCACCGACCGCATCCACTCGCCGAACGAGCGGGTGCTGCTGCCGATGCTGCACCGCGGCGCCGAGGCGGCCGCGCACCTGTGGCGGGAGCTCGCGGCCGTGCCGCTGCGCCCACGGTGACGGCGCCGCAGGACGGCGGTCGGTTCGGCCCCTACCGGGTCCTCGGCGTGCTCGGCCGCGGCGGCATGGGGCAGGTGCTGCGGGCGCACGACGACGACCACGAGCGGGACGTCGCCCTGAAGGTGCTGCACCCGCAGTGGGCCCAGGACGAGGGGTACCGCGACCGCTTCCGGCGCGAGGCGCGCATCGCCGCCCGCCTGACCGAGCCGCACGTCGTCCCCATCCACCGCTACGGGGAGATAGACGGCCAGCTCTTCCTCGACATGCGGCTGGTCGAGGGCGAGGACCTGGACGCGCTGCTGCGGCGCACCGGCCCGGTCGACCCCGCTCGCGCCGTCGACCTGGTCGGCCAGGTCGCCCGCGCGCTCGACGCCGCCCACGCCGGGGGGCTGGTGCACCGCGACGTCAAGCCGTCCAACGTGCTGCTCGTCGGCCGCGCCGACGGGCGCGACCTGGCCACCTCGGCCCCCGGCGAGGACTTCGCCTACCTCGCCGACTTCGGCGTCGCCCGCGGTGCCGACGACGGCCCCGGGCCGGCCCTGACCGCCGTCGGCACCGCGGTCGGCAGCACCGAGTACATGGCCCCCGAGCGGTTCGGCCCGACCCCGCCGGACGCCCGCGCCGACGTCTACTCCCTGGCCTGCCTGCTGTTCGAGCTGCTCACCGGCCGCCGTCCGTTCGGCCCCGGCGACCCGGCGCGGGTGATGGCCGCGCACCTGCACGAGCCCCCGCCGCGGCCGTCGTCCCTGCGCCCGGGGCTGCCCGCGGCCCTCGACGAGGTCGTCCTGCGGGGCCTGGCCAAGGACCCGGACCGGCGCTGGCAGCGCGCCGGCGACCTGGCCGAGGCGGCGCGGGGAGCGCTGACGGGCAGCGGCGTCCCGGTGCCCCGGCCGGACGACGTCCCGACGGCGGTCGGCCCCCTCCCGGCGGACGGTGGCCGCTCGACCACCCGGCAGGTGCCGGTCGCCGCCCCGGCGCCGTCCGCGCCGGCCCTCGTCGGCGTTCCTCCCGCCGGTCGGTCCCGGCGCCGGCTCGGCTGGCTGCCGTGGGTGCTCGCCGCGGCCGCGGCGGTCGCCGCGCTGGTCCTCGCCGGGCTCCTCGTCGCCGCCGACCGCCGGGCCGACGCGGCCGCCGGCGACGTCTCCGGCGTCGCCGAGCGCCTGCTCGCCCTGGGCCTGCCCGACCAGGTCGACCCTGCCGACTGCACGGCCGCACCCGGGGACGGCCGGACCCTGGGACGGCTCGACTGCCCGCCCGGGGACCCCGACGAGGACGGCGCCCCGGCGAGCACCCACACGCTGTACGCCGGGGACGGCGCGGCCGCCGCCCTCGCCGCGCACGTCGAGTCCCAGGGGCTGCGGCTGCTCGACAGCGAGCGCGAGTGCGGCCGCGGTGCGGACCCGGAGGGCTGGCTGCAGCTGCGCGACGACGACCGGGTGGTGGGCCGGTTGGCCTGCTCCCTCGACGCCGAGGGGGATGCGCAGCTGCGCTGGACCTGGGACGACACGGGCACCCTCGCCGTCGCCGAGGTGCGCGGCGGCGGGGACGACGGCCTGCGCGAGCTGGTCTCGTGGTGGGACGACGCCGCCGACCGTCGCTGACCGGGGCTCCCAGCCGGCGCACCTAGGGTGGCGCCGTGACCGGTACGTCGAGCGCGCCACCGGGGTGGTACCCCGACCCCGACGGCGTCCCCGGGATGGTGCGGTGGTGGAACGGCGGCGGGTGGTCCGACGTCACCACCCCCGTCGGTCCGGGCGTGGCCGTGCAGGCGCCCGCCACCGCACCGGCTCCCGTGCCCGAGCCGGCCGCGCCGCCCCCACCGCCCGGCCCGGGACGGACCCCGCGGCGCACCGGGTGGGTGGTCGGGCTGTCGGTGCTCGGGCTGGTGCTCGTCGTCCTCATCGGCTTCCTCGTCGGCCGGCCCAGCAGCTCCGTCGACGACACGGGCCCGACCGCGCTGCCGGCGCCCAGCGGGCCGGCCTTCCCGCCCGGCACGCTCCGGATCGTCGACGAGGCCGCCGGGATCGCCTACCCCTACCTGGGCCAGGGCTGGCTCGAGTACGACCTGCAGGACGTCGCCGAGACGACCTCGGTCGCCGGGCAGTACACGGTCACCCAGGAGTCCACGCCCGACGGCGGGCCCTTCATCGCACAGTGCACGTCCGGGCCGCTGTCGCCGCTGTTCGACCCCGCGGGCGGCCTGCAGCCGACCCTCGCCCAGGTCGCCGACAGCGTGCGGCTGAACTACTACCCGGGACCCAACGAGCGAGAGGTCCTGCGCGACGAGGCCCGCACCGTCGACGGCGCCCCCGCGCACCTGCTGGAGTTCGACCTCTCCTGGGACGTCGAGGGCTACGAGGCGACGGGGGAGCGGGCCGCGCTGCTGCTCGTCGACGTCGGCCGGCCCGTCCCCGCGCTGCTCTACCTCTCCATCCCCAACACCCACGCGGAGCTGTACGGGGTCATCGACCGCGTCATCGACGGCATCGACGTGCTGTGACATCGTCGGCCTACCGGCCGACACCGCGGCCACGTGCCGTCCCCGGGCCGCCGTTGAGCCGGTGAGTCCCGTCCCTGCTCGGGGGAGCCTCCGGGCCCCCGCTCCCAGGGACCCGCACCGCGGCCACGTGCCGTCCCCGGGCCGCCGTTGAGCCGGTGAGTCCCGTCCCTGCTCGGGGGAGCCTCCGGGCCCCGCTCCCAGGGACCCGCGGGTGGCCGACGTCGCAGCCTCCGGCGTCGCCCGGCGCGGCGTCCCCGGGCGCAGCTACTGTCGGGCACGTGACTGCAGCTGGGGCCGACCTCACCCTCCGGCACCCGGTGGAGCGCTTCCGACTCGAGAACGGGCTGCGTGTCGTGCTGGCGCCGGACCGCAGCGTCCCGGTGGTCGCCGTGACCGTCTCCTACGACGTCGGGATGCGCAACGAGCCCCAGGGCCGCACCGGGTTCGCCCACCTCTTCGAGCACCTGATGTTCCAGGGCTCGGCCAACGTCCCGAAGATGGAGCACGCCCGCCTGGTCCAGGCCGCGGGCGGCACCTTCAACGGCTCGACCCACCAGGACTACACCAACTACTACGAGGCCCTCCCCGCCGAGGCCCTCGAGCGCGCCCTCTTCCTCGAGGCCGACCGCATGGCGGCGCCGGCCATCACCGAGGAGAACCTCCGCAACCAGATCGACGTGGTGAAGGAGGAGATCCGGGTCAACGTGCTCAACCGTCCCTACGGCGCCTTCCCGTGGCTGCAGCTGCCCGCGATCGCCTTCGAGAGCTTCGCCAACACCCACGACGGCTACGGCTCCTTCGTCGACCTGGAGTCCTCGACCGTCGACGACGCCGCGGACTTCTCCCACCGCTACTACGCGCCGGGCAACGCCGTCCTGTGCCTCGGCGGCGACCTCGACGTCGCGGAGGCCGAGCAACTGGTGCGCCGCTGGTTCGGTCCCATCACCGCTCGCGAGGTCCCGCCGACGCCGCCCACCGGCGAGCCCTCGCCGACCACCGTCCGCTCCGGCGTGGTCGAGGACCCGCTCGCCCCCGCGCCCGCGGTCGCCCTCGGCTGGCGGGTGCCCGACCCGGTCGGCGACCTCGACTCCTACCTCGGCACGGTGCTGCTGGCCGAGCTGCTCAGCGAGGGCGACGCCTCCCGGCTGGAGCGGCGGCTGGTCCACGACGACCAGCTCGCCATCGCGCAGAGCAGCTACGTGGGCCTGTTCGGCGACCCCTTCGACGTCCGGGACGCGACGCTGCTCACCACGCAGGTGCACCACCCGGCGTCGGTCCCGACGGAGAAGGTGAGCACCGCGGTGCACGAGGAGATCGGCCGGATCGCCGAGGACGGCGTCGGCGCCGACGAGCTCGCCCGGGTGCAGGCCCGCACCGAGGCCCAGCTGCTGCGTCAGGCCGACTCGGTGCTCGGCCGCACGCTGGCCTTCGCCAACGCCGAACTCATCCACGGCCGCGCCGAGCTGGCCGGCGAGCTCGCCGCCCGGCTGGCAGCCGTCACCCCCGAGCAGGTGCGGACCGCCGCCCGGGGCCTGGACCCCGGCACCGTCGCGGTCCTCGAGCTGCGCGCCACGGGGGGACGTCGATGAGCGAGCTCGGGAGCTCCTCCATGGACACAGCAGCGCCGCGAACGCGGCCGACGAGCGCCGGCGAGGAGGGTTCGTGAGCGCCCCCGTGCTGATCCCGCCGCTGGGCGAGCCCCGGCCCCAGCCCGAGCTGGCCGTCACCGAGGAGACGCTGCCCAACGGACTGCGGCTGGTCGTCGTCCCGCGGCCCGGCGTCCCGCTGGTCGAGCTGCGCCTGCGGGTGCCCTTCGCCGCCGCGACCGCGCGCGCCGCCGCGCAGCACACCGCCCGCGCCTCGGTGCTCTCCGGCGCCGTCCTGCTCGGCACCGGCGCGCACGACGCCACCGGCATCGCCGAGGCGCTGCAGGCCCACGGCGGGGAGCTGTCGGTCTCCACCGACCCCGACCGGCTGCTGTTCGCCACCACGCTGCTCGCCGAGGGTCTCGCGCCCGTGCTCGGCGTGCTGGCCGAGGTGCTCACCGACGCCACCTACCCGGCCGACCGGGTGGAGGCCGAGCGGGCGCGCGTCGCCGAGCGGATCGCCATCGCCCGCTCCCAGCCCGGCGTCATCGCGCGCACCGCCCTGGCCGCCCGCCGCTACGGCGCCCACCCGTACGCCGAGCAGCTGCCCGCCGCCGAGCTGGTCACCGCGGTGCGCAGCCAGGCGCTGCGCAAGCTGCACCGCGAGCGGGTGCTGCCCGCCGGCAGCACGCTGGTGCTCGTCGGCGACCTCGACCCGGCGGCGGCCGTCGACGCCGTCGGCACCGCGCTGGCCGGCTGGACCGGCGAGGGGACGGCGGTCGCCGCCCCACCGGTGCCGCAGCTGGCCCCCGGGGCGCTGCAGGTCGTCGACCGGCCCGGCGCCGTGCAGTCCAACCTGCGCCTGGGTGGCACCGCGCCCCGCCGCACCGACCCCGACCTGCCCGCGGTCCGGCTGGCCAACATGGTCTACGGCGGCTACTTCTCCTCCCGGCTGGTGGAGAACGTCCGCGAGCGGCGTGGTTACAGCTACAGCCCGCGCAGCTCGGTCGACCACCTCGCCGCCGCCTCCTCGTTCCTCGTCGAGGCCGACGTCGCCACCGAGGTCACCGGGCCGGCGTTCCTCGAGACCTGGTACGAGCTGGGCCGCATGGCCCTCACACCGGTCAGCGCGGAGGAGCTCGACGCCGCCCGTCGCTACGTGCTCGGCAGCATGGCGCTGTCCACCGCCACCCACGCCGGGCTGGCCAGCACGCTGTCGGCGCTCACGGGGTCGGGCCTGCCGCCGCAGTGGCTGGCCGAGCACCAGCAGGCGCTGGCCCGGGTCACCGTCGAGGAGGTGCAGGAGGCCGCGCGCCGGTTCCTGCAGCCCAGCGGGCTCACCGCCGTCGTCGTCGGCGACGCCGGGCAGGTGGCCGAGCCGCTGCGCGCGTTCGGCCCGGTCGAGGTCGTCTCGTCGGCGGACGCGGCATGAGCGTCCCGGACGGCGGCAGCACGCCGGCGGACAACCCGCCGCCGTCGGGCGACGGCGTCCCCTGGCCGGAGAGCAGTCCCTCGCCGGCCGGCGCGGTCCCGGTGCTGTCGCGCTCCGCGCACGACCGCAGGCACCTGGCCCGGTCGCTGCCCGACCCGACCGGCGGCCGCGCGGTGCGGGTGCTCACGGTCGACGAGCGGCGCACCGTGCCGGTCGAGGAGGACGGGGGCCGGCCGCGGCTGCTCTGGGAGGAGCGGACCGGGCTGCCCGAGGGCGCGATCTACCTCGGCGAGGCCGACGGCGTGCCCTACGCCGCCGTCCGCGGCGACCGGCGGCTGACCGTCGGCGGCCGCCCCGCGGACACCTGGGCCGGCCTGCGCGACCTCGGCGCCGACCTCGACGACCTCGACGCCGGCCTGCTCGCCGAGGCGGTCGCCATGGTCGAGTGGCACGAGCGGCACCGGTTCAGCCCGCTGTCCGGCGCGCGGACGACGATCGAACGGGCCGGCTGGGTGCAGCGCGACCCGCAGACCGGCGCGGAGCTGTTCCCCCGCACCGACCCGGCCGTGATCATGCTGGTCCACGACGGCGGCGACCGCTGCGTGCTGGGCCGCCAGGCGGTGTGGCCGCCGGGACGCTTCTCGATCCTCGCCGGCTTCGTCGAGCCCGGGGAGTCCGCCGAGGGCGCGGTGGCGCGGGAGGTGGCCGAGGAGGTCGGCCTGCGGGTCACCGACATCCGCTACGTGGGCAGCCAGCCGTGGCCGTTCCCGCAGTCGCTGATGCTCGGCTACACCGCCCGCGCCGAGGGCGACCTGACGCTGCGGCTGGACCCGACCGAGATCGAGGAGGCCCGCTGGTTCACCCGTGACGAGCTGCGCTCGGGCGCCGGCCCGCAGGCGCTGCCCCCGGCGGTCTCCATCGCCCGGCACATCATCGACCGCTGGGTGGAGGACGACTGAAGGACCCGACTGCCCCCCACCACTCGCAGGCTCGCGGCGGGGCCCTGCAGGCGGGCCGTCAACCGAAACGGTTCCGGAGCACCAGCGCGGGGTGGTCCGGGGAGTCTGCCAGCACCACGGCGTCGGCCAGCGACACCGGGTCCACCTCGTCGTCGTAGCGGTCGAACGCCGGGAGCTCCCAGGCCTGCTCGGGAGGCGTGCGACGGCGACGGGCCGCCGGGGCCACCCGCAGGTGGACGACGACGTCGAAGGCCAGCCCGAGCCCCTGCAGCAGCGCACCCGGGACCAGCAGCACCCCGCGGGGCGGCATCGGCCGGGGGACGGCGCGGGCGGCCCGGTCGCGGTCGACGTCCCAGAGCACCGGCAGGTACTGCCCAGAGCCGCCGGGACCGACCGGGTCGAGCACCTCGCGGGACAGCGCGCCGGAGTCCAGCCAGTCGGTGTAGCGGGCGTCGGGGTCGGTGCGGCCGTGCTCGAACCGCAGGGACGCCGGACGCAGGAACCCGCCGGCGGGGACGACGACGGCGGGGCGCCCCAGCGGCGGCAACCGCTCGGCGACCGCGGCCGCCAGCTCGGCCGGCGCGGCGACGTCGGGCCCGTCCACCGCCACGCGCAGGGCGGTCGCCCCGGGCTCGGGGTCGGTGCCGGCGAGCAGTGCGGCCAGCCGGTCGGCCAGTGCCTCGGGGGTGAGCGGCTCCGGTCGGGTCAGGACCGGCCCTCCGCGGGGCCGCGTCCGGCGCGGCTGCGGGTGCGGGGCGCCCGGCCGGCGTCCCGCACCAGGGTGCGCGGCACCGGCGCCAGCGCGGCCGGGACCTCGGCGCCCGCCGGGGCGGCCCGGGCCACCAGGTCGTCGAGCACCTCGCGGGCGAGCTCGGGCACCGGCCGCCCCTGCGAGCGGGCGTTCCGTCGCAGCTGCTCGAAGGCGGCCTGCGGCGTCGTGCCCTGCCGCTCGGCGAGCACCCCGATGGCGCGTTCGGTGGAGACCCGGGCGGCCAGGGCGTGCTCGAGCTGGGCGACGGTGCGCTCGAGCGCGGCCAGCCGGGCGTCCCGCGGGTCGGCGTCGGGGTCGGCGTCCCCGGGGGCACCGCGGGCGGCCCGACGCGCGCCGCGGTCGGGCTCGACCCGTGCGCCCAGCTCTTCGCTGACCAGGTCGGCGAGGGTCATGCCCTCGACGAGGTCGTCGACGTCCTCGGCTCGGCCGGGGGCGAACACCGACCAGCCGCGACCGGTCCGGGCGACCACCACGGTGGGCTCCGCGCCCGACGGGTCGTCCGCCGCCGTGACGTGCTCCAGTCCGGGACTCACGACGTCTCCCCGGCACCGGAGGACGTCGATGTCGGCGGGCACTCCGCTGGGGTGGTGCGCTCACTCACTGGGCGGCCTCCGCGAGGGGCTGGGCCCGGCGGGTAGCCGGGGGCAGGGGGCTACGGTAACGAGCCGTCCTCGACGACTATGCCCCCTCGCGCAGCGCAGCGGAGGGACCACCCGCCGTCATGCCCCTGCGGACTGCTCCAGCTGGGCCTTCACCTGGTCGATGCTGGGGTTGGTCAGGGCGCTGCCGTCGGGGAAGAGCAGCGTGGGAACGGTGCGGTTGCCCCCGTTCGCCTGCATGACCAGCTCGGCCGCGGCCGGGTCGCGCTCGATGTCGACCTCGGCGTACTCGATGCCCTCGCGCTGCATCAGCTTCTTGAGCCGCAGGCAGTACCCGCACCAGGTGGTGGTGTACATGGTCACGGCGGCGGGAGCGGCGGTCATCGAGGCGTTCCTCCTGGTCGGTCGGGGTCCGGGCACGCGTGCCCGGCCGTCACGGGGCGACAACGCCGCGCCCCTGGGGATGCTTCCCCCGTCTGTCGCTGGGGGCTGGGAGGATGGGTCACGGCCATCGACGGGAGACGGGGAGGCCGATGTCGCAGATCGCCGGTGCGCCCGGGGACGTCCGGGTGCAGGGCGCCGAGGCGGTGCTCGCGCAGCTGGACGACGAGCAGCGCGCCGCCGCGCAGGCGGTGTCCGGGCCGGTCTGCATCCTCGCCGGTGCGGGCACCGGCAAGACCCGCACGATCACCCACCGGATCGCCTACGGCGTGCACACCGGGGCGTTCGTGCCCGAGCAGGTCCTCGCCGTCACCTTCACCGCCCGCGCCGCGGGCGAGCTGCGGTCCCGGCTGGCCGGCCTGGGGGTGGGCGGTGTCCAGGCCCGCACCTTCCACGCCGCGGCCATGCGCCAGCTGCGCTACTTCGCGCCCCGGGTGCTCGGCGGGCCGATGCCGGAGCTGGTCGAGAACAAGCTGCGGCTGGTGGCGGCGGCCGCCTCCCGGTCCCGGCTGTCCACCGACCGCACCAGCCTGCGCGACCTGGCCAGCGAGATCGAGTGGGCCAAGACCACGCTGGCCACGCCCGACGACTACCCGGCCCGCGCCCAGGCCGCCGGCCGCGAGCCCCCGTTCGAGCCCGCAGCGGTGGCGCGGGTCTACGCGAGCTACGAGTCGGCCAAGCAGCGCGACGGCGCGCTGGACTTCGAGGACCTGCTGCTGGTCACCGCCTTCGCCCTCGAGGAGCACCCGGACGTCGCCCGCCAGGTGCGCGGGCAGTACCGGCACTTCGTGGTCGACGAGTACCAGGACGTCAACCCGCTGCAGCAGCGGCTGCTCGACGCCTGGCTGGGGGGTCGCGCCGACGTCTGCGTGGTCGGCGACCCCAACCAGACCATCTACTCGTTCACCGGCGCCGACCCCGACTACCTGCTGGGCTTCGCCGACCGGTACCCGGACGCCGAGGTGGTCAAGCTGGAGCGCGACTATCGCTCCACGCCGCAGGTCGTGGCCCTGGCCAACAAGCTGATCGGGCAGGCGCCGCCGCGCAAGGGGCTGCCCGGGCTCCGGCTGCTGGGCCAGCGCGCCGAGGGCCCCGCGCCCCGCTTCTTCGAGCACCCCGACGAGCCCACCGAGGCCGCGGCGGTCGCCCAGGCCTGCCGAGCACTCGTCGAGGCCGGGACGCCGGCCGCGGAGATCGCCGTCCTGTTCCGGATCAACGCGCAGTCCGAGGTCTACGAGAACGCGCTCGCCGCGGTGGGCGTGCCCTACGTGCTGCGTGGCGGCGAGCGGTTTTTCGAGCGTCCGGAGGTGCGCGAGGCCGTCCTGCTGCTGCGCGGCGCCGCGGCCGGCGGCACCGAGCCGGGCGCGCTGGTGCCCACCGTGCGCGACGTGCTGGCCTCCACCGGCTGGGTCGAGCACCGCCCCCCGCCCGGGGGAGCGGCGAGGGACCGCTGGCAGTCCCTCGCCGCGCTGGTCGACCTCGCCGTCGACCTGGTCGCCGAGGACCCGACGATGGACCTCGCCGGCTTCGTGTCGCACCTGGCCGCCCGCGCCGACGCGCAGCACGCCCCCACCGTGCAGGGCGTCACGCTGGCCTCGATGCACGCGGCCAAGGGCCTGGAGTGGGACGCCGTCTTCGTCGTCGGCCTGGTCGACGGCGTGCTGCCGATCTCGCAGTCGTTGTCCCGGCCGGACGCGGTGGAGGAGGAGCGGCGACTGCTCTACGTCGCCGTCACCCGCGCCCGGGAGCAGCTGACGCTGTCGTGGTCGCTGGCCCGCAACCCCGGCGGCCGCCGGTCCCGGCCGCGCAGCCGGTTCCTCGACGGGCTGGTCCCCGGGTCCACACCGACCGCAGCGCCTCCCCAGCGGCGGCAGAAGCGCGCCAAGGTCGTGCTCGAGGGCGAGGCGGGGGAGCTGTTCGAGCGGCTGCGCGCCTGGCGCAGCGAGACGGCCGCGTCGGCGTCGGTCCCCGCCTACGTCGTCTTCACCGACGCGACGCTGCAGGCCATCGCGGAGACCCGGCCGGCGTCGCTGCGCGAACTGGCCGCCCTGCCGGGCATCGGCGCTCGCAAGCTCGAGCTCTACGGCGAGGACGTGCTGAGCACCCTCGGCTCCTGAGCCGTCGCGCTCGGTCACGGCGGTCGGACGTCCTGAGCCACTCGAACCCGGGCCGGTTAATTGCGTTGACCGCCTCCGCGGCCGCCCCCTACTGTCCTGATCGCACTCGGAGGACAGCTCGAGCGCGCCAGGACCCGAGACCGGCCGCACGGCCGGGATGCGACCCCCGGAGGAGGTGGGCGACGTGATCAGCACGATGTGGACCCTCGCCCCCGCCGGGGCTCGTGGCCCGGTGGGCCTCGCCGTGCGCACGGCTGCCTGCGCCATCGAGCCGCCCGTGGTCGCGCGTCTGCGCGCCCTCCCGGTGACCCCGGCCGTTCCCACGCGCCCCGGCACCCGTGTCCCCGGCCTCGACTTCTCGGGCATCGACGTCTTCGTGACCCCGGCGACCGGCGCCTTCGGCACCACCGGCTACGCGCAGCAGATCAGCACGCGCACCACCACCGAGCACAACGGCACCACCCTCGGGATCCACTCCTCGAGGAGACCCTCGAGCTAGCGCTCGACAGGACCTCCTCGAGGCCGCGGAACCCGAACCGGGTTCCGCGGCCTCTCTCATCTCCGCCGCGGCACCCGCCCCGACTCCCGGTCGGCGGGCCCCCGCCGGCCGCAGACGACGAGTACGAGGAGGAGCGGCAGTGCAGTCGACGGCCGACCGTCCGACGTCCCACCGCCGAACCGGGCTCCCCCGGACCGGCGGCTCCCTTCCCCGACGGCCGGCGCCCCCGCTGGCGCCGGCACCGGTGCGGCGTCCCCTGCCGTGCCGGACCGACCCCGACCTCTGGTTCGCCGACACCCCGGCGGGGCTGGAGGAGGCCAAGGTCCGCTGCACGGAGTGCCCGGTCCGCGACGCCTGCCTGGCCGGGGCGCTCCGCCGCGGCGAGCCGTGGGGCGTCTGGGGCGGGGAGATCTTCGAGCGGGGTGTGGTCATCCCGCGCAAGCGCCCGCGGGGTCGCCCCCGCAAGGTGGCGGCCGCCTGAGCGACCGGCACGCAGTCCCGAGCCGGCCCACCCGAGCCGGCCCACCCCGGTCCGCCGACGGCGGGCCACCCACGACGACGTGAGGACCTGACGTGTACGACTTCGAGTACGACCTGGCCGTCGACCGGTTGCGCGACCTGCGTGCCGAGGCCGACGCCGCGGCGCGCGCCCGCCGGTTGCGGGCCGCCCGCCGCTGGGCCCGCCGTGCCGAGTACGCCACGCGGCGTGCCGCACGGGCCAGCGCCGCCGTCCGCTGACGGCGACCCCCTGCGGCGGCGCGATCGCCGCCGCCCGGCCGAGGGGGGGGGGGGGGGGGGGGCCCGGGGGCCGGGGCGGGGCGGCGCGGGGCGGGGGGGGGGGGTGGGGGGGGGGGGGGGG